>JAYVCG010000323.1:0-2900 GCA_043750075.1 Acetobacteraceae bacterium
CCGTGCCCTTCGTGCCGCGCATGATCAACAAGCCGCGCCATGACGGGATGCCGGTGAAGGTGCGGATGGGGCTGCTGGTCAACGGGGTGGATGTGAACACCGGCCCCTCCGGCACCATCTCCGCGCTGCATGGCGAGGAAGAAATGGCGCTGACCGTCGATGCGTTCCGCGCGACGATGCGGGCATTGAAGCGGGAAGGTGCTGTGAACTGAACGCGAGACTTCCGCGTATCCGCCCGGACAGTCCGCCTGTGTTTCCAACGCCGGAAGGTTTTCACCACGGAGGATCACGGAGACGCACGGAGGGCACGGCGTGACAACAGACACGGGTCACGATGCTTTCCTTCTCCGTGCGCCTCCGTGGTCCTCCGTGTTCTCCGTGGTGAAAACCTTCCAAAGGCATGAACACAGGTGGACTTTCCGGACAGACACCGGGAGGGGTGCCGCGCACCCGCCCCCCGGAAGACCCGCTTCATGCCCCGCGCACGTACCGCTTCGTCAGAATCCGCAGATGATCGCGGAAATGCGGGCGCATCCTGGCGCTCCATGGCGTTCCGGCGCCTTTCTTCCAGGCGTCGCTCATCGTCACCTCGGGCGATTCCAGATGATACAGCGCCACGTAACGATGCGTGCCCGTCAGATCGTGATACCGGCGGGCGCAGAGCGTGCCGGGCACCGCGGACAGGGCGGGAATGTGCTCATGGTCGTACCATTCGTTGAACTCGGCCTCGTGTTCCGGATCGACGTTCATCGCGTTCACCAGCAGCCCGCCCGCGCCCGCCGGCGCCACCTGGTCGCCCGGAAGCATCTGCTCGCCATCGTGGCGCATCAGCCGTTGCGCGATCTTACCCATGCGTTTTGACCAGATCGAGAGATTTTCGTGCGCAATGGCTTTGTAGGGTGCGCTTTGAAGCACATCCAGGCTGTCGAGTTCATAGCTGGCGACCGCGTGTTTCGGGTTGGCGACGCTGATCCAGCGTTCGCAGGCGCCAAAACCGGGGACACGCTGGCGTTCCGGAATATGTTCCAGATCGTACCAATCGTGGAATTCATCCGCCTGGGCCTTCGTGTAATCGAAGGCGACGAGAAGCAATCCCTTGGTCATCGTGTTTTCTCCCGTGTGCGCCGTGACAGCGTAACGCATGGCCCGGAAAGCGCAAAGACCGGGCGGCCCCTCTGGTGTCTTGTCCACCCCCATCCGCCTGCCCATGATGCCCCACCGCCCGGAGAGAACCGCCATGATCCCCAACAACCCCGCCACCCCGATCCGCCAGATCACGGACACCAACGGCCCTTACCCCTGACATACTGACGCCCGTTCCGTCATCCTCCGGCCTGGCCGGGGGATCTCTCGCGGCACGGTGCTCGCGGGGATGGCCCGGTCGGGCCGGCCCATGACGGTGGAGTGCAAGGTATGTCAGGGGTTGAGTCAGTTGGTATGACACCCCGCGCGGGATTGATCGCACACTCAGGATGGCAGGCATGACCAAATACCGCATGGGCGAACTGACCGCCGGGGAAATGCGCGAAACTTTGGCCGGATACCCGGTGATCCTGCTGCCGCTTGGCAGTTTCGAGGATCAGGGGCCGCACGCGCCGATGGGCGATTACCTGTCCGCCGAGCGCATGGCCGAACGCATCGCCGAACGCGCCACGCAACGCGGTGTCCGCGCGCTGGTGGCGCCGGTGCTGCCCTATGGCGGCGCGGATTTCTTCGGCACCATGCCGGGCGGGATCGCGCTGTCGCAAACCACGTTCCGCGCCGTGCTGACCGATATTTTCAACTGTCTGACGCGCCACCACCTGACCCGGATCATCGTCATCAACGGTCATGCCGGCAACACCCAGGCGTTCCTCGACACGGCACAGGTGCTGTGGCGGGAAAAGCGCGTGCTGGTGCCCTCGTTCTATCTGTGGAAGATCGCCCGCGGCCTGATGCCCGGCCTCGTCGGCGTCGAGCGCACCCGCCAGACCAGCGGCCACGGCGCCGATCCGCTGAGTTCCATCGCGGCCCATCTGTTCCCCGCGCTGATGCGCCCCGATCTGACCCCCGCCCGCCATGACGCGCCGGAGATCATGGGGATGAAAGTCACCGGCTTCGGCACCGCCGCGTTCGAGGGCGCGGAAATCGACATGCCCATCGAACTGTCCGAGATCACCCCGGATGGCGTGTTCGGCGCCGACCCCACGGGCTGCTCAGCCGAGACCGGAGCCATCCTCACCGAAGCCGTGGTCGAACTGGGGTCGCGTTTCGTGCGTCATTACGCGGAACAAACCGGCGGGACCACGACGATCGAGGTGTGATCCTCTCGTCCATGGGGGAACGCCATAAGGGGGGAACGCCATAAGGGGGAACCATGGGGGAGCCTCTCCTGGCGGCGAGGCCGATCCCGGCGGGCAGTCAGCGGTACACCTCCCGCCGATGCCCGATCTGGACCACCACCACGAGCAACACCGCGTCCTGAAGTGTGTAGATCACCCGCCAGTCACCGACGCGGAGCCGATAGGTGTCACCGCCCCGCATGGCCTTCACGCCTGGCATGGACCTCGGATCACGGGCGAGACTTCCAATGGCAAGCAGAACGCGGCGGCGCACCTGGGGATCGAGCCCGTCAATGGCGCGCTCAGCTTCTCGCTCATAACGGATGGCCCACATTGGGTGTCAGGTCACTGACTGTCAGGGACGATCCCATGGCGGGCGAGCATGTCCTCATGCGATGTGCCCATGGGCTTTCCATCGGCCTTCCACCGCGCGACCGCCGCATCGGCCAGGCGTGACCAATGCGCGTCCTCCGCCTGGTCCAGTTCCTCCAGGGCGCGCAGGTCCTCCATCGGCACGACGGCCGCCACGGGTTCGCCGTCGCGGGTCAGCACGAGGCGAACCTCATCCCGCTCGACCTG
>JAYVCG010000324.1:0-2837 GCA_043750075.1 Acetobacteraceae bacterium
CCTTGTGCGGCACACCGGCGGCGCGCAATCCCATTTCCACACCCGCCAGCACACCCGCCAGCGACAGCACGCCCAGATCGCCCATGTGACCGATGCGGAACACCTTACCCTCGATCCGTCCCAGACCGTTGCCGAGGGACATGTTGAATTTTTCGAGGATGAGGGTGCGCAACTGGTCGGCGTTGTGCCCCTCAGGCACGCGGATCGCGGTCAGGCCGGGGGCGTAAGCGCGCGGATCCTCGCATTGCAGCTCCAGCCCCCAGGCGCGGACGGCGCGGCGGGTGGCCTCGGCGTAACGTTCATGGCGGGCGATGACGTTGGGGAGGGTTTCCTCCAGCAGCATGTCGAGCGCCGCGTTCAGCGCGTAGAGCAGGTTGATCGCCGGTGTATAAGGAAAGAACCCCGTCTTGTTGGACGCGACCAAGGGCGTCCAGTCCCAATAGCTGCGCGGGGTCTTGTTCTTCGCGGCGGCGGCGAGGGCTTTCTCGCTGATCGCGGTGAAGGACAGGCCGGGCGGCACCATCAGCCCCTTTTGCGAACCGGCGATGGTCACATCGACCTTCCATTCATCGTGCCGGTAATCGGCGCAGGCGAGGGAGGAAATCGCATCCACCATCAGCAGCGCCGGATGACCCGCGCGATCCATCGCGGCGCGCACGGCGGCGACATCGCTCATGCAACCGGTGGACGTCTCGCCATGGACAACGCAGACCGCCTTGATCTGGTGATCGCGGTCGGCGGCCAGGGCGGCGCCAATCGCCGCCGGGTCGGCGCCGCGGCGCCAGTCGGTGTCCAGCGCCTGGACATCGAGGCCGTGGCGCTTCGCCATTTCCTCCCACAGATGAGCGAACTGCCCGGTGCGGCTCATCAGCACCCGGTCACCGGCCGACAGCGTGTTGACCATGGCCGCTTCCCACGCGCCGGTGCCCGAGGACGGAAAAATACCGATGATGCCATCGGTCTGGAACACCTGTTTCAGCTTGCCGATCACCGTCAGACCGAGACGGCCGAATTCCGGGCCCCGGTGGTTGATGGCGTTGTTGTCCATGGCGCGCAGAACCCGGTCCGGCAGGTTCGTCGGGCCAGGGGTTTGCAGGAAATGCCGTCCGGCGACGTAAGCGTTCATGGGTCGCGTCCTCCAAGGGGCGCGGACAAAGCACGCACGCGCGCGGTTGGCAATAGCCTGACGCACAGGTCGGTCATTCGCGGCGGAACAGCAGGTCCAACTGGTCGAAATCGGTGCCCGTCAGCTTCTCCGGATGCGCGGTTCCGGGCTCCAGATACATATCGACGTCATAGCGGTTGCCGATGACATAGGGGGTGAACCCGGCATGACGGAACACGTCGAGGAACGCCGGGATGGTCATCCCATGATCGCGCAACCCCTCGGCGCTGACCTCGATCAGCAACTCGGCGCGGGGAGACAAACGCGGGAGCAAATGGACGAACCCCTGGATGACCGGCCACTCGGCGCCCTCCACGTCGATCTTGATCAGGCGGGCGTCCAGTATGGTGGCCTCGGGGACAATGGCGGGCAGCGGCAGGCCAGGAACGGTGGTTTCCAGCGGGGCGCCGCGCCGCCGCGCCATCGCGGGCACGATCGTGGTGCCGCCAAGGTTGGCCGCGCCATGCAGGAACACCGGGACGGAACAAGCCAAGGCGCAGACCGCCACATGATGCGCCGTCACGTTCCCCGCCGGGTTCAACATCAGGTTGGCGATCAACAAACGATGCACATGCGGCGAGGCCTCGATCGCGTGGACGCGCCCGGAGGGTCCGACAAGATGCGAGGCCAGCAGCGTGTCGTACCCAATGTTGGCGCCAATATCGATCACCGTGTCGCCCGCCATCAGGGCCTGGGTCAAATAGGCGGTGATGGCCGGTTCCCAGACACCAAAGAAATAGACAAAACTTTGGATCGTGTCAGGAAAACGCACATGCATGCGCGCCCCGAAGCACGTCGTCGCCTCAAACGGAATGTCCTGGGCATGCGACAGTAACCGCCCCACGATGCTGTGCCAGACCGGCCGCTTGCCCGCGGTCAAAGGCACATGACGGTAATAGGCCCGCAGAAGGGCGGCGCCTCCCTTGACCAAGGCCTGTTTCAAGCGAAATGCCCCATCCGGAAATGCTCCATCCAGGCCATGATGGGTACAAAATGACGAACAAATCGTTGACGTCCTTCCTGCCGCCGCTGATTTTTTCCTTTTTCCTCTCCTCCACTTGTGCCGCCGCGGGCGCGTCATTCTCCGAGACCGGGCCGGACGCGGCGGCCTATGGCGCGGCGGAGGGCTATCCACCCGGTCCCCGCACCGCGCCACTGCCCCAGGCGCACATGGTGGGCACCTTCAGCCATTTCGCCGAGAAATACCCGCACCGCGCCGCCGCCCGTCCCGCCACGCCCTCACCATTGCGGCGGGCGGCGGAGGTCCTGGCGCTGTCCTATGTATTTGGCGGTCAAACCCGCGATATGGCGGATTATCTGAACCGGCATCCGGCCACCGGCCTGCTGATCGCGCGCGGCGACACGATCCTGTTCGAGCAATACCAATACGCCCGTACCGATCAGGACCAGTTCATGTCCCAGTCGATGGCCAAGACCATCACCGCGATGCTGGTGGGCATCGCCGTCGCGGAAGGCGCGATCGGCTCCATCGGCCAACCCGCCGCCGATTACGTGCCCACGCTTGCCGGCACCGAGTATGGCAAGACGCCGGTCCGCGCGCTGCTGCGCATGGCCTCCGGCGTTGCCTTCCACGAGGTGTACGACGGCACGGGCGACAATGCCCGCCTCAAACGCATGTTGTTCGGCCCCGCCAACCCTGGGCCGGCCCAGG
>JAYVCG010000325.1:0-3959 GCA_043750075.1 Acetobacteraceae bacterium
TCCCAGGCCGCTATCGTAGTTCTCCGGGATGGCGCCGCTGAAATCCGCAAGGTTTCCGCTCATTTGCTAACTCCTGCTTTTTTCGCGAACGACCCGGACTGAGCCTTGGCTCGCGCAGTGCATGGAACGCAAACGTAGAGGGTGAGACGCGCGGCCACAAGGGACGACGCACCACTGTTCGCCGAAAGGTCGCTTTCAAGGTTTCCATTGTGTCTGGCCGCACAGCAGGCCACCGATGATGCCGGGGAGAAACCCAGCGACACTTACCTTGTGTATATCAAGGAACACGCAGCGTGCGGGACAGAATACCGTCCAGTATCTTATCCCGCGTGTTACAGCCAACATTCGTTGTCAGTGTTTCAAAACGTATCCTTTAACAGACTCATATCCTCGCTAACGCAAGGATATGAGTCTATTAACCCTGTTCGGCTTCTCTTGAATTTCGCAGCGTCCGCCGCAACCGGAACAGCGGTCAGTCCACGCTGTTCCTTTCCCTGCATCGCGGAACAAAGCGCCATGCCGTGTGATGCACCATCTTGTTTCCCCACAAACCTGTTACCCAGGCAACGACGCCCCACACCGCTTCAACCCATGTCAGTCCCCCCTCTCCCACCCAGCCTCCCTTTCCGTCCAGGCCAAAAATCCCCTATCCTCCCACCAAAGCGCCGTGCCAAACGCGCGCAAAGGGAGGCACCGTCATGCACCAGACGCGCCGTCAATCCAGCCCTGTCCATCCGCCAAACGCGCCACCCCGCGTGTCGCGCCGCGCGCTGACCCTGGGACTGACCTCCCTCCTCACACCCACCCACTCCTCCTGGGCCGCGCCCGCCGGACAACTGACGATCGGCGTCCATGTCACGCTGACGCCGCAATGGTTCGATCCGGCGGACACCGCGGGCATCGTGACGCCCTATTTGTTCCTCTACGCGCTGCACGACGCGCTGGTGAAGGCCATGCCGGACGGCGCCCTCACGCCCTCCCTCGCGCAATCCTGGTCCATGACGGACGATGGCCTGACTTACGAATTCGTGCTGCGCGAAGGCGTCCGCTTCCATAACGGCGACCCGCTCACCGCCGAGGATGTGAAATTCAGCTTCCACCGCTATCGCGGCACGGCCCAGACCGACATGAAGCAACGGGTGAGCGCGGTGGAGATCCCAGCACCCGGCATCGTCCGCTTCCTGTTGAAGGAACCATGGCCGGACTTTCTCACGTACTACAGCAACGCCACCGGCGCGGGCTGGATCGTGCCCAAACGCCATATCGAGCAAGTGGGCGAGGACGGTTTCCGCAAGGCCCCGGTCGGCGCCGGTCCCTACCGCTTCGTCTCGTTCCGCCCAGGCGTCGAACTGGTGCTGGAGGCGAACGAACGGTTCTGGCGCAAGCCGCCCGCCATAAAACGCATCGTCCTGACCGGCATTCCCGACGAGGGGACACGGCTGGCCGCGCTGCGGCGCGGGGAGATCGACATCGCCTATCAGATCACCGGGGAACTGGCGCGCGGGCTACAGAAAACGCCGGGTTTCTCAATCGACGCGGCGGTCGGATCGACACCGTTCTGGTTGTATTTCCCCGATCAATGGGACACGAAATCGCCCTGGCACGACATCCGGGTCCGGCGGGCGGCGGCTTTCGCGATCGACTACGACGGCCTCAACCAGGCGCTCACACTGGGCCATTCGCATATCACCGGCAGTATCTTCCCGGAGAATTTCGCCTTCTTCAAACCGATGCCGAAACCAGTCCACGATCTGGCGCGGGCGAAACAATTGCTCGCCGAGGCCGGTCATCCCAACGGTTTCGACGCGGGGTTCTTCACCTGCGACTCCTCGTTCTCGGGCATCGCGGAGGTGGTGCTGGATGGCCTGACCGCTTCGGGCATCCGCGCCAAACTGCGGCCGATGGAGCGCGGGGCATTCTTCAAGGGCTATGCCGAGAAGAAATTCAAGGACATCGTCATGGGCGCCAGCGGCGCACTGGGTAATGTCCCGATCCGCATGCAGCAGTTCGTGGTCAAGGGCGGCACCTATGTCTATGGCAGCTATCCCGAGATCGACGCGTTGTTCCCCTCGCAGGCGACCGAGCGCGATGAGGGGAAACGCGCCGCGCTCCTGCACCGGATGCAGGATTTGGTGCATGAGCGCGCCCTGTACGCGCCCATCTGGCAGATCGCCGCCACGGTCGGCGTCGGGCCTCGCGTCGGGGTCTCCGGTCTCGGCCTGATCAAGGGCTATCCCTGGGCCGGGCCGTATGAGGACATGACCCTGAAGGAGAAATGAGGGCGGTTCCTCCCCCGTGATGCATCGGTCAGACCGCATGTCCGATGAGCGGGGGCGGACATTCCGGTTGTCTCCGGATGACGGACACCCCGGTTCCGATTCAGAAAAGTGCTTCTCTCTTCCCGTCGCCCCAGGATGACCATACAGTCCTCCCGCCATTCTGAACGCGGGAGCAGGCGGATGAACGACGCGGTGATGACGGGACCGGTTGCCGATCTGGGAGCCTCCGCGGCGGATTGCCTCATAAGGGCTCAATCGTTGATCCCACTGTTACGGGCCGCGGCGCCCAGGATTGAGGCGGGATGCGCGTTGCCGGGGGATGTGCTGGACGCGATGCACGGGGCCGGGATGTTCCGGTTGTTGATCCCGCGCGCGTTGGGCGGCTTCGAACTGCGGCCGCATGAGTATGTTCAGTGTGTCGAGGCAATCGCGATGGGCGACGCCAGCGCGGCATGGTGCATGAACCAGGGTTCCGGGTGCTCGATGACCTCGGCCTATCTGGCGCCTGACGTGGCGCGGGAAATCTGGGGGGACAGGCACGCTGTTCTGGCCTGGGGTAACGGGCCGGGGTCGAACGCGACGGCGGTGCGGGCCGGGAGCGGGTGGCGGGTTTCGGGAACGTGGAGTTTCGCCTCCGGTTCCCGGCACGCCACCTGGCTCGGGGCGATGAGCGCCTGTTCCAACGCCGATGGCTCGCCGGTGCTCCGTCCCGATGGCCGCCCGTGGGAGCGGACGATGCTGCTGCCCCGGCATCTGGCGGCAATCGATCCCGACGTGTGGGACACGATGGGGCTGCGGGGGACGGGCAGCGACACGTTCACGCTGCGGGATGTGTTCGTGGATGACGCGCACGCGGTCACGCGGGAGGCGGCGGAGGAACGGCGGGAAACCGGCGCGCTGTACCGGTTCCAGGCGATGCAGCTCTACGCCGGCGGGTTTTCCTGCGTCGCTTTGGGCGCCGCGCGCGCGCTGTTGAACGCGGTGACCGAACTGGCGAGGGGAAAGGTTCAGCTTGGAGGCACGGACCAGTTGCGGGACAATCACGCGGTACAGCATGTGATCGGCTATTGGGACGCGGCGCTGAAGGCTGCGCGCGCCGGGGTGTTGACCGTGCTGGAGGACGTGTGGGCTGACGTGGAACGAAGCGGCGCGCTCTCGATGGCGAACCGGGTGGCGATCCGCCAGGCGACGACTTTCGCGATCCATACGGCGCGGGATGCCGCGTATCATGTGTTCCATGAGGCGGGCTCGACGGCGATTTTCGCCACGGGGCCGTTCGAGCGGCGGCTGCGCGACATCGGCAGTGTCGCGCAGCATTTGCAGGGGCGGCGGACGCATTTCGAGGCTGTGGGGCTTTACATGTTGGGCGGGGAGCCAAACCCGCGCTGGCTGTGATTTTGATGAAAGGCAGATCGAATGGTGGCTGGGTGAAGACTGTTTTGTTTGATTTCAAGGAGTTAGAAAAAAGACTGAAAAAAGTGTGTTTACCGGAGAAATCGCGTTGACACCCCCAGGGTCGGGGCCTACAAGGCGCCTCCCGACGCGAACCACACGGTTCTGAGCGGGTCCGGGGCACTCCCGGCGTTCTTTGACAATTGCATATGCTAGGAAGGGATACGTTGGCGGCGCCCTTGTGCGTTTCCCGTGGGGCCTGAGAGGGTTTCATGAGGGGATGGCGCG
>JAYVCG010000326.1:0-6252 GCA_043750075.1 Acetobacteraceae bacterium
CCCTCGGCCAGACACACGCCGAAATTGAACGCGGCGATCAGATCGCCCGACATGGCCGCCTGTTCGAACCATTCGCGGGTGACGACCGAATCCTGCGCATCGCCGTGACCCTTCAACAACAGATTGCCCAGATCGGCATGGGCGCTCGGGTCGCCATGCTCCGCCGCGATCTTGAACAGGCGTGCCGCCTCGTCCTGATCGCGCGGCACGCCAGCGCCGGTCAGATGCAGCATTGCCAGAGCCCGCGCCGCGCCTTTGTGGTTGCCGTCCACCGCGCGGCGGAACCAAATCGCCGCCTCCGCGTAGTTCGGCGGCAAGGCGCCGCCCTTGGCGTAAATGTCGCCGACGACAGCCGCCGCTTCGGGATCGCCCGCCAGAGCGGCGCGACGGAGCCACGATTCGCCCTCCGTCACGTTCATCTCAGCGCCAATGCCGCGCAGCAGGGCGAAACCCCAGCGCGCCTGCGCCGAGACATGGCCTTTTTCCGCCGCCTGCCGGTAATTCTTCGCCGCCGCCGCCGGGTCGCGCGGCACACCGACGCCGCGGTCGTGCAGAATGCCATACAGGTACAACGCGGTCGCGATGCCCTTTTCCGCCGCGCCCCGCAGATGCATGACAAGCTGTTGCTGCACTTCCGGCGTTTTCGCGTCGCGCGCCAGCGCCAGCGCATGGCCAAGCTGTCCTTGCGGACATCCGGCGTCGGCGGAACGCTTGTACCATTGATCGGCTTCCACCGGGTTGCGCAGATGCTCGGGACCGGCGGACAGAATGTAGCCCAGTACCGCCTGCGCGTCGGCCGAGCCCCCCTCGGCCGCACGCCGCGCCCAGTGCATGGCGTTCACGAAGTCAGGACCGGTGGGGGCATGACCACCAAACAAACGGGCCGACGATCCGGCCTCATTGTTCTCAGGCCCCATGCCATTAAGACATAACGTGGCCAGCAGCGCCTGGGCTTCCACATAGCCTTGCGTGGCGGCTTTTTCGAGCCACCGCACGCCGTTGCTCCGGCTTGGGGGCACGCCGGCGCCTTCCAGATAGCTGCGGCCAATCCGGTACTCCGCCTCGGGGATCGCGGCCCGCGCGGCCCGCGCCAGCAAGGGAAACGCCGCCTTTCGATCTCCCTGATCCGTCAGCCGCGCCGCCTCCCGCAGCGCGGCGGAGGCGGAGAGCGGCGCCATGATACGATCCAGCAGGCCCATTCAGTCCTCACGACCTGTATCCGGCCGCGCGAACGCGAGAACCGGATCATCCACCCAAACACAAAGCCCCGTTCCGCCTGGATTAGCGATACCAGACAGCAGGATCATCACGGCTCCCGCATGCCCTCATGCACCAAGGGCATCGCCCGCCCCAGGAAATAGGCCATCACGGTCCGCTTGCCGACCAGCACATCGGCCGTGACCGGCATGCCGGGGTTAAGACGGAAATTGGGAGGCGTGTCGTGCAGGTCAATCCGGTCCAGCGTGATCCGCGCGCGGTACCACACGCCGCTGGATTGCGGCATCGCCACCGCCCCGGTCGGATTGCGCTGTTCATCCTGCACCGAGAAACTGTCCGCGCTGACGATCCGCACCACGCCATGCGCCATGCCATACTGCGTATAGGGGAAGGTATCGAACTTCACCGCCACCGTGTCGCCGACATGGACATAACCATCCTCGTTGCCAGGGATGTTCGCCTCGATTTCCAACGGCGCATTGGCCGGCACCAGGGAGATGAACTGCTGGCCCGCCGTCAGCACCGAACCCACCGACACCCTGCCCACGGTCAGCACTGTCGCGTCCTGATCGGCGCGCAGTTCGACCAACTGGCGCCGCAACTGGGCTTTGTTGAACGACTCGCGCGCATCGGACAATTTGGCCGTGGCCTCCGCCAGTTTCTCGGCGACATCGGTGTGCCAGCTTTGAATGTAGCCATTCCGTTCAGCGATCAGGGCCGCGAGGTCGCGTTGCGCCGCGTTGCCCGCCTGCTGGACGGAGTCCAGATTGCGCTGCATCTCCGTGCGCGAATCCATCGCCGCGAGCGTGTTGAGCTTGGTGCCCACGCCCAGACGGTCAAGCTCCGTGCGCATCTGTTCCAGCCGGACCGCCAGGCCAAGCCGGTCCTGATAACCGACAGTGTCGGACCGCGAGCGCGCCACCTGCGCCGAGAGGCTTTCGGATTTCTGCCGGTATCCTTCCAGCTTGAAACTGTATTCGGATTGCCGTTGCGCGTAGATCGCCGCCTGCAACGCCAGATGGGGATCGGACCCCAAATAAGCGAACGGCTTGTTTTCCATCTCCGCCTGCATCCGCCCAGCCTGGGCCGAGAACGCGGAAACCTGGCTTTTCAATGCCTCCAGATCGGCGGCGGCGAAGGTCGGGTCGAGCCGCGCCAGCACCTGACCCGCGCGGACGGTTTCGCCTTCCCGCACCTCGATCGAGCGGACAATGGAGGTTTCCAGCGGTTGCACGACGATGGTGGCGGCGCGGGCGACGACCTTGCCTTGCGCGGTGACGACCTTGTCAACCTTGATCACGGACATGGCGATGCCGCAGGCCAGCACCATGGAACTGACCATCCAGGTGATGCCCCGCGCCATGCGTGGCACCGGCGCGTTGACGATCGCGGTAGACGGCAATTGATACTCCAGCAGCACGGGCAGGGTCGGGTCGCCGCGGTCGGCGACCGCCGTGCTAATTGCCGTGGAGGAGGTTTGGCGCGAGCGTGGCATGACGGGGCCCTTGCTTATCCATGTGACGATTTTGCTGAGCCCAGAGCTGGCGATAGACCGTGCATCGCTCCAGCAACGTGGCGTGCGGCGCGATATCCACGACCTTGCCCTTGTCCAGCACCATGATCTGGTCGCAATCGACCAGAGACGAAAGACGGTGCGACACAACCACCATGGTCCGGCCGCGCGCGATGCGGGCGAGGTTGGCGTTGACCAGCGCCTCGCTTTCCGGGTCGAGCGCGCTGGTCGCTTCGTCCAGGATCAGGATGCGCGGATCGGTGATCAGCGCCCGCGCGATGGCCAGACGCTGCCGCTGACCACCCGACAGGTTCGGAGACCCTTCCTCGATATAGGTTTCGTAGCCACCCGGCATCCGTTCGATGAATTCTTCCGCGCCCGCCAGCCGCGCCGCGCGGATCGCGTCTTCCAGCGTCAGACCCGGACGGCCGGCCAGGATGTTGTCGCGGATCGAGCCGCGGAACAGGAAGTTTTCCTGCAAAACCGTGCCGAAGCTGGACCGCAAATGCCGGAGATTGATCTCCCGTAAGTCCGAGCCATCGATTTTCACGAAGCCTGAGTATTCGCGGTTGATGCCCTGCAACAGCCGGGTGACGGTCGATTTGCCAGACCCCGACCGCCCCACCAGGCCCAGCATGGTGCCGGCCGGGATGGAGAAAGTGACTTTGTCCAGCGCGGGAACCTTGGTGCCCGCGTAGGTGAAGGTCACGTCCTCGAACGAGATCGCGCCGGCGAATTTCGGCCGCAGCCCGCCCGAGGCCGCGTCCACTTCCAATGGCCGGTTCAGCGCGTCGGCGGCCTGCGCCATGGCGCCGCCAACTTCCTCCCACTCCTCGATCAGACGGGCGAGGCCGACCAGCGGCTGGCTGACACGCTGCGACAGCATCATGAAAGCGAACAGGCTGCCGACCTGGAAGCCGGTTTCATCGACCAGCGCCAGATAGGCGCCGACCATGACGATGCCCATCCACATGAACCGCTCGATCGGCGTTACCAGCGTCTGCGGCCAGTTGGACAATTTGCTGAACGCGAGCCGCCATTTCCCGGCCTCCGCCACACGTTCGTCCCACAGGGCCTTGCGCTGTGGTTCCAGCGCCAGGGATTTCACCGTCTTCACGCCGAAAACGGTTTCGCCTAGCGCGGCCTGCTTGTCGGTCTCAGCCCGGATAACCTTGCCGTAGACCACACGCATCGGCCGCAGATAGGCCAGGATCACCAGCAGCACGGCGGTCGAGCAGACCAGCACGATCCAGGCCAGCGTGGCGTTCAGCCAGAACAGGAACGGCAGCAGCACCGCGAGGGTGATGAGGTCCAGCAGCGTCGTCATCAGCTTGCCGGTGATGAAGTTACGGACCTGATGGATCTGGCTGACCTTGTACATCGTCTCACCAGCCGGGTGCCGTTCGAAGAAGTCCAGCGGCAGGCGGATCAACCGGGCGAAGACGTGCAGGTTCAGCTTCGCGTCGGTGCGCACGCCCACCACGGCGATGATCAGACGGCGGGCGAAACCCAGCAATGTCTCGTACGCCACCATGATGGTCAGGATCACGCTGATCAGGAACAGGGTCGCATAACTATGATGCGTGATGACCTTGTCCACGATCGACATCACCAGCAGCGGCGGCACGATGGTCAGAAAGCTGAGCGCCAGGGAGGCAACGAAAAGGTCTTTGAGCGACTTCTTTTCCTGCATGATCATGTGGAACAGCCAGCCGATGGTGAAGGGCGGATCGACCTCCGCCCCGCCCCGTTCGGTCCGCAGCAGGATGGTCTCCCCGCTCCAGACTTCGGCCAGGCGCATTTCGTCGACCATGATCGGCTGGTCGGCTTCCGGCGCGCGGGGGTCTTTCAGCGCGACGATCTTGGCTTCGGGGTTGGCGCCGGTCAGCAATCCGGCGGTGCCGTCGTTGAACAACAGCACCACCGGACCAGTGTTGCTGAGATTCATCAGATGGCGCCAGCGCAACCGCAGCGCCCGCGACCACATGCCGGCGTTCTTGGCCCATTCGGACAGAGCGGCGGCGCCGGGAGTGGTCTCGCCGGGGGCATTGCGGAATTCGTTGGGGTCCAGCTCAAGCCCGAAATACCGGGAGGCCATCATCATCGCCAGCAGGCGCGGGTGGATCACGGCCGCGCGTGGCGTGGGTCCGCCCCCGTGCGACATGCCCGGTTCGCCCGTATCCGCGACGGGAGTGGGCGCCTTGCCTCCCAGCCACGACTGGCCAGGGGTATGTCCGTCAGCAATATCCACGAGCGAACCCTTTAAGAAACCTGTCCTCGGACCAGGAGGCAAACAGTGACCCTTGATGGACGGGCGAGGCCCATTCTCTGTTCCCTTTGGTTGCAGGGAAGTTGAGTTTCATGATCTTCGGGTGCATGCCTGATGATCAGCAAGCCGATTCACTTCCTTCTGGCGGCGGAGCATATCCCCTGGGTCATGGACCCTGAACATCACCGGCCCGCCATCGCCTTGCTCCTCTATGCCACCACAACCATGAAAAATCAAAGAATCCTTGGATTCATACTTCCAGCGGCCGCGGATGGCTTTCCTCCCGGCCTGGAAGGCGGCACGATGATCGCCACTCATCATCCCGTTAACACTTTGATGTCAAACGAGGGACCGCCGTGCCACCGATCACTGACACCGTTCAGGCCTTCGTCCCCGGACCGCGCTGCGAGCGGGAACCCACGCGCCCCGGTTCCCTGTCCGGCCTGACCTTCGCGGTCAAGGATTTGTTCGACATCGCCGGCCACCCAACCACCTGTGGCAACCCCGACTGGGCGCGCACGCATCCTCCCGCCGCCGCCACCGCGCCGTCCGTCACCGCCTTGCTGGAGGCGGGCGCACGGCTGGGGGGCAAGACCAAAACGGTGGAACTGGCGTATGGGCTGACCGGCGAGAACATCTGGCACGGCACCCCGCTCAATCCCAAGGCGCCGGACCGTTTCCCCGGCGGGTCGAGTTGCGGGTCCGCCGCCGCCGTCGCGGGCGGACTGGTGGATTTCGCGCTGGGTTCCGACACGGGCGGTTCCGTTCGCATCCCCGCGAGCTATTGCGGCCTGTTCGGCATCCGCCCCACTCACGGCGCGATCACCCTCGCCGGAGCCTGCCCCCTGGCCCCCAGCCTGGACACCCTGGGCTGGTTCACGCGCGAGGCGGCGCTGCTGGCGCGGATCGGCGCCGTCTTGCTCCCCGCCGATGAGGGCGCCACTGGCGGTCCCTTGCTGCGGGTCACTCCCGCCTGGAGCAACGCCGATCCCGCCGTGGCCGAAGCCGCCCGGCCCGCGATCGAGGCCCTCGAAACCCTCCTGGGTCCGGCCATCGGAATAAATCCCGTACCGGAAGGCCTCGACACGCTTCACGCCTATTTCCGCGCCCTTCAGGCCCAGGAGGCATGGGCCGCGCTTGGGGCGTGGGTTGAGCACACCGCGCCCGCGTTCGGTCCAGGGGTGGGGGAACGGTTCGCGGCGGCGAAGGCGATGGACCCGGCGCTGGCGGCGGCCGGGCGGGCATTCCGGCG
>JAYVCG010000327.1:0-3774 GCA_043750075.1 Acetobacteraceae bacterium
CGGAGAACCACGAAGACGCACGGAGATTTTCGCATGGGGCCAGGGGGAATACGGTGCCTTCCGTGCCCGCGAGGCAAGGCATGCATGGGATCCTTCCTCCGTGCGCCTTCGTGGTTCTCCGTGGTGAACTTTGCCTGCCTTCCGGCCGCGCGTCCTGGGGGAGGGGCCCCGTCAGAACCCCTGCCGCGCGATGTCCATGGCGAAATACGTCAGGATCAGATCGGCGCCCGCGCGTTTGATGCTCCCCAGCGTTTCCCGCACCACCCGGTGCTCATCGATCGCCCCGGCCAGCGCGGCGAACTTGATCATCGCGTATTCGCCGCTCACCTGATACGCGGCCAGGGGCAGCAGGCTGCGCGCGCGCACCTGGCTCAGCACGTCCAGATAGGGCAAAGCGGGTTTGACCATCAGGATGTCGGCGCCCTCGGCTTCATCGATCAGGGATTCGCGCAAAGCCTCGCGCCCGTTCAGCGGGTCCATCTGATAGGCCTTGCGGTCGCCGATCAGATCGCACCCGGCGGCGGCGCGGAACGGGCCATAGAACGCCGAGGCGAATTTCGAGGAATACGCCATGATTGGCGTGTCGCCGAACCCGTCGCGGTCCAAAGCCCGCCTTATCGCCATCACCTGCCCGTCCATCATCGCCGAGGGTGCGATCATGTCGGCGCCGGCACGGGCCGCGACGACGGATTGCAGGCCGAGATTCTCGATGGTGTGGTCGTTGTGGACGGTCTCGCCATGGATCACGCCGCAATGACCGTGGGAGGTATATTCGCAGAAACAGGTGTCCGAGATCACCAGCATCTCCGGCGCCGCGTCCTTGGCGCGTTTGATCATGCGGGACAGCAACCCGTTCTCGTTCCAGGAATCGCTGCCCGTTTCGTCCTTGCGGTGGCTGACGCCGAAGGTCATCACGGCCTTGATGCCCGCGCGGTGCATCTCCTTGATGGCGCTGCCGAGTTTCTTCTCGGGGATGCGCTCGATGCCGGGCATGCTCTCGACGGGGGCGTAGTCGTCGAGGTCTTCCTCGACGAAGATCGGATAGATCAGGTCGTTCATGGTGACGCTGGTTTCGCGCGTCATGTCGCGCAGCGTTGGGTTGGCGCGCAGGCGGCGCAGGCGGGTGATGGGGTAGGGCGCGGCCATGGACGGCGATCTCCTATGCCAGGGACGAGGGACGGGGACGGGGGCGTTCGGCGAAGCGGCTGTAGCGGAAAGGCGCGGGATCGGCCACCGGGGTTTGCCCCATCACCAGTTGCGCCATCAGGCGCCCGGCGCCGGGGGCGATGCCGAAGCCGTGGCCGCTGAAGCCGGTGGCGATGAAGAAGCCCGGCACCGCGTCCACGGCGGAAATCACCGGCACGGCATCGGGCGTGACATCCACGGCGCCGCCCCAGCTTTGGGTCATGCGCATGGTGTGCATGACCGGGAACGCCTCGATCAGCCGTTCCCGCGCACGGGCCAGGATGCGCGCCGAGGGCGCTGGGTCGAGGATGCGCAGTTTCTCGAACGGTGTTTCCTGATCCGCTTTCCAGGTGCGCGGCACCAGGCTTTCCTGGGCCCAGGAGCGGGTGAGGCGAAGCTTCGTGCTGGTGCGGTGGAGGCGCCAGAGGGGCAAGAAATCCCGGAAGAAGCGCACCGAATCGGGCACGATCTCGGCGGTGTTCTGGCTCCAGTTGCCCACCGTGTAACCGCCGTCGAGCCGCCGCCGCAGCCCGAACCCTGGCCCGCCGACCGAGGTTTCCGGCCCGCCCGCCACCGGATCGATCCGCATCACGGTGGAGTTCACCTTCAGTTGCGGCAGGCGCAGCCCGAGATTGCCGCAGAACAGCCGCGACCAGACGCCGCCCGCCAGCACCACCTGCTCGCAGGCGATCGGGCCTTTCTCGGTGACGACGCCGGAGATGCGCCCGCCCTCGGTCTCGATCGCGCGCACGGCGCACTGGGTCAGCAGCACGGCCCCGTGCCGGCGGGCGGCCTCGGCGATCGCGGGGGCGGCGCGCGCGGGTTCGGCGCGTCCGTCGCTGGGGGTGAACAACGCGCCCGCCCATGTCCCGGCGAGGCCGGGGGTGGCGAGGGCCATCTGCTCGCGCGTCAGCAGGCGGCTGTCGATCTGGTGCGGGCGGCCCACTTCCTCCAGCCATTGCGTGCGTCTGGCGAGATCCCTGGCGGTGCGGCACAGATAGACGATGCCGGAGCGGCGGAAGCCGCTCTCGGCGCCAATCATCGTGTTCATGTCGTTCCACAGCCGCAGCGACTCGACCGCCAGCGGCATCTCGCGCGGGTCGCGGCCCATCTTGCGGCACCAGCCCCAGTTGCGGCTGGATTGCTCGGCGGCGATTTCGCCCTTTTCGCACAGCACGACGGGGACGCCCGCGCGGGCCAGGAAGAAGGCGGTGCAGGCGCCGATGATGCCGCCGCCAATGATGACGACGGTGGTGCGGGCGGGCATCTCTGGGCTGGACGGGACGTGGTTGACGGGGGGAGACATCAGCGCGGCGGCTTCCGGTGCGGGGTCATGCCGCGTAGCACGGATGCCGGGCTTACCCCATGGGAATCGGAACAAGCCGCGACAGGAAAAAGGAACCCTGTCTTTCTCCGCCCGCCCCGGCCCCACCCGCCCTGGCACCACCGTTGGAGCCAGGTAAGGAAGCATCATTTCTGGGAGTTCTCAGAGACCCGAGCATCCTTAGGAGTGGCGGTCGCGTGAACCCTCGCGCGTCTGTCCGCGCTGTGCCAGGGGGCTGATGGTCAGGGTCCGGACCGCCCCGGTGATCCGGATTTTCGTGCGAACAAGGGATATCTCGTTGTGTTCGAGGAAAATTCTTTGTGTCTTCGTGCCTTTGTGGTGTCATATCCTTTGGGCCGCGGTACGAAAACAAGCGTCAGATCATGCGCGGGCCAGCCCGGTACAGCGTCTTTTCCCAGGATGCGGAGATATGCACGCCGCGGGGCCAGACCACCCAGGCCCCCGGCCTGATCCCGGCGCACAGGGGTCTTACCCCATGACCTCCAGCAGTTTTTCCACCGGACGGCACAACCGGACGCCCCTGGCGGTGACGACGATGGGGCGTTCCATCAGGATCGGATGGGCCAGGAGGGCGTCGATCACATCCTCGTCCGATTTCGCCGGGTCATCGAGTCCCAGTGCCGTGTACGCGGCTTCCTTGTGGCGCAGTAACTGACGCGGGGTCAGGCCCATGCGCGCCAGCAGGTCTTTCAGTTCGGCGCGGGCGGGCGGGGTTTTCAGGTATTCGACGATGCGGGGTTCAATCCCCGCCTCCCGCAACAAACTCAGGGCTTTGCGCGAGGTACTACACCGGGGATTGTGATAGAGGGTGGCGGGACTGGCCATGTCCGTGTCTCCTTCGGGGCGATGAGGGAATGAAAGCCATTGTCCGTGCGTCTCTGAAAAGAACAAGAGGAGTTTTCCATGCATCGCCGTCTGATCCTCGCCACCGCCGTACTGGCTGGCGCCACCGCCCTGTCCCACGCCTCCTGGGCGCAAACCGCGCCAGCCGCGCAAACCGCGCCGCCCACCCGTGTGCGCGGCACCATCGCGGCGCTCGATGGCAACACGCTGACCGTCAACAGCCGCGACGGGCAAAAGGTGGAGATCACGCTGACCGAGCCGCTGGCCGTGCTGACGGTGAAGAAAGTGGAACTGAGCACGATCGCCGCCGGTTCCTATATCGGCACCGCCACGCGCACCGGCGCCGACGGCAAGCTGACCGCGATCGAGGTGCTGGTGTTCCCCGAGGCGATGCGCGGCGC
>JAYVCG010000328.1:0-2580 GCA_043750075.1 Acetobacteraceae bacterium
ATGCGACGGCTAACTACGGGCACAGGGGGATTAGGGTAAAGAGGGATTGCGCAACGCTACATCTAGCCTATGGTGGCCTCAAAATAATCCGGTGGCGGCCCGAACTGAGGGGCAAAAGCCATTGGTATTTTGGGAGCAAGGCCATGGAGCTGGGTCGAAAAGGGGTGTTTTGGTTCACCGATACGCTGACTCCGGCGCAATTGATTGAGTTGGCACAGCGAAGCGAGCAGCTCGGCTATTCTGCCCTGTGGTATCCCGAGGTGTTCAGCTATGAATGCTTCGCCCTCGGCAGCTTCCTTTTGAACCACACAAATACTTTGATCATCGCCAGCGGTATCGCCAACATCTATGCCCGCGATGCCACCGCGATGAAGCAAGGTCAGTATACGCTGGCGAGAATATCAGGCGGGCGGTTTCTTCTGGGGCTGGGCGTCTCGCATGTGCCGCTGGTCGAGGACGCACGTGGCCATCAGTACCGTCGACCGGTGGCAACGATGCGGACTTATCTGGATGCCATGGACAAAGCAGCCACGATCTCGCCCCCACTCGATGAACCACCACTGACGATCCTGGCGGCGTTAGGCCCTCAGATGACAAGTCTGGCAGGGGCGCGTACCGCTGGTGCCTTTCCGTACAATGTCACTCCCGAGCATACAGAGCAGGCACGGGCGATTATCGGTCCGCAAAAATGGCTCTGCGTCGAGCAAAAGGTGCTTCTTGTCACAGACCCCGGCAAAGCGCGGGAGTTGGCGCGGCAGGCGATGGCATTTTACCTGCCATTGACCAATTACCGGACTAATTGGACGCGCCTGGGCTTCAGTGAGGATGACCTGGCAGGCGGCGGCAGTGACCGGTTCTTGGATGCCATGGTAGCCTGGGGAACCGAAACGGTGATCTGCCAACGCATCCAGGCCCATTTCGATGCTGGGGCCAGCCATGTCTGTATTCAGCCGCTGCATCCGGACGGCCAACCCATACCGGATTTGAATGCGCTGGCGGCTCTAGCCGCTTAGCTTGATGTGCTTTGTATAGTCCGTTTCACAAAGGGTAAGTGATAAGACGAAAAATTACCACTATGAAATCAAAGGCTTGCGCTTCGCAAAAATCAGTCTCACAACCCTCGAACCAAACCCTCACGGCACCAGATCAACCCAAGGATTGAACAGCCTCACCCCCGCGCGCTGGTAATCCCCCGTGTCACGGGTTACGACAACAAGCCCATGATGCGGCGCCGTCGCGGCGATGATCAGATCGGGCTGCGAGAAAGCGTGCCGGGCCTTGCGCCCCTCCTCGACCAGGAGCCGCCACCGGAACATCACGTCTTCCGTGACCTCCGGCACACGCTGTTCGAACAGCGGCCGTACCGTGTGCGTCAGCCAGCCACGCACCGCCGCGCGGTGGGCCGGATCGGCGGCGCATTCGATGCCGAAGCGGATTTCCGCGAACGTCACCACGCTCATGTGAAGCAGGTCGAGCGGCTGGACAGCGATGAAAGCCACCACTTTTGGCTCAGGCCTCGGACGGCGTAGCTCGGACAGGATGTTCGTATCGAGAAGCCAGCCCGTCACAAGATCACGTCACGCACAGGCATGGGCGCCCGCTCCGGCGCGATGGCGATCTCCCGGTGGGGCGAGGCCTGAAAGGCGGCGATCAGGTCCGCGCCGGTCCGATCGCCCTTGAGACGGCGGAACTCCTCCGCCGAGAGGGCGGCGACGGCCTCGCGTCCATGCACGGTAACGTGTTGCGGCCCCTCGCCACGGACACGCCGCACCAGTTCGCTGAAGCGCGCCTTGGCATCCTGCAACAGCCAATGACCGGACCGCCGCGCCGCTTCACCACGCGGGAGCCTTGATGTCCTGGAGGATGGCGGGGTTTTCCTACTGGTCATGCGGACCAGATTATCATGCTCTGAGAGGACCGCTCAAGAGGCATTCACTGTCTGATGTCCACGGCACATCGTTTCAGGGGGTGACCATCCACCGACCCGTGAAACGCACTGCCGCAATGCCCTGTTGCCCACTCCGCCACAACCCTGCCAGCATACGTCATCAAAACACCCCAAGAGCCCCCATGCCCAGTGTACCGATCAAAAACGTGGATGACACGCCGCGCGACGCGGCCACCCGCCAGCAACCCGTCCCACGGGAAACACTGACCACCCTGGCCCAACGCCTGTTCGGGGCGGAACACGGCACCGCGCTCGACATCCCGCCCCGCGGTCTGGCTCCGGAACGCGATCCGCCGGATTTCTCCGGCCCGGATCGCGCTCCTTCCGGAAACCCATGATTCCTCCAGACACCACCGTCATTTCAGAGCGGATGCGACGCTGATCAACCCCTGGCCAACGCCCTGACCCCGCCCCCCTGCCCCATCGCCGCACGCACCGCCGCCACCCCCCACTCCCCCGCCGTCAGCTCCAGAAAATCCGCCATCGCCGCCACCTGATGATCCGTCATCGCGGCACCTGGCTGCACGGGACATCCGATCTCCCGCGCCGCCTTCAACACCGGGGTCAGCTCCCGGCTGATCACCACGTCGCCAACGATCGCCTCCGCCGTCACCCCGGTCAGGTCCACCGGC
>JAYVCG010000329.1:0-5225 GCA_043750075.1 Acetobacteraceae bacterium
CCGCGCCGCGATCCCCTGGCCGCGCACCTGCCCGTGGTAAGCGCGCTGACGCCGGAGATCGAGGCCATGGGCGGCGATCCCCCGCCCGGTTATTCCTCCGGCGGGATGCGGACCAAGCTGGTGGCGGCCCGTATCGCGACCCAGGCCGGAGTGGCGATGGCGATCACCCAGGGCCATGTGGACCGGCCGCTGCGGGCGCTGGAGCAAGGCGCGCGCTGTACCTGGTTCCTGCCCGCGCCGGACGGTCCCTCGGCGTGGAAACGCTGGATCGCGGGATCGCTGGACCCGAGGGGCGTGTTCACCGTGGACGCGGGCGCGGTCCGCGCGCTGCGCGACGGGCGCTCCCTGCTGCCCGCCGGTCTGCGCCAGGTCGAGGGCACCTTTCAGCGCGGCGACCCCGTGCTGGTCCAGGGGCCCATGGGCGAACCCCTGGCGCGCGGCCTGTCCGCCTATGCCTCCGAGGACGCGGCCCGCATCGCCGGCCATCATTCCGGCAAGATCGCCGCCATCCTCGGCTGGCGCGGACGCGATGAGATCATTCACCGCGACGATCTCGTGGTGCTTGGCGCGGGGGAGCGGGACGGCGGTTTCCCTTGATCGTCTTCTTCCGGCCGTCATCCGCTGATCTGGCTCTTGTCCCTTCTCTCGACCGTCATCCGTTGCCCTGGGCCTCGTCCCTTTCCTTAACCGTCATCCTCCGGCTCCTTAACCGTCATCCTCCGGCCTGACCGGAGGATCTGTCGCGGCACGGTGCCAGGCTGGATCGTGACGGAGCGCGAAACCGTTCCAGGCGCCATCCGGTGGACGCATCTGTTTCATCTGTCAGGGTGTTGTTGCCCTCGTCACCATCTTCCGGCGCACCGGGCACGGATCGCTCTTTGCCGCGTGGCACCAGCGCACCGCGCCGGACGCGAAGAAGCGGCGGGCTTTCTTCTTCACATTCATCGCGCCCGTGACAGCATCAAGGAACCAAATGGCTTCGATGTCATTTTAAGCATGGATATCCCTTTACGAGGATTTAACATGCAAACTCCCATGCGCGTTCTTGGTGTCACCGCCCTGTTGGCTTTGTCGGGCATGGTGGGCTGCGCTCCGCTCGACAGGGCCGCCGGCACCAACACAAGCGGCGTTTACCCGCGGCAGAGTGACGGAACCGCCGTCAATCCCTCCGGCACGGTGGCCACGCGCGCGGTTGACCGCGCGGCGGGCACGGACGTCAGCGGGGCTTATCCGTCTCAGCGGGACGGCACGCGCGCCAATCCTCCGGGCACGGCGGCGGGCCGCGCTTATGACCGCACGACCGGAACCAACGTGAGCGGCGCTTATCCGCAGAACACCGCTCCCCGGTAAGTGGGTCTGGCTGGTATTTCACCGGCTTGCCGCATTCACATGAGCAGTGTCAGAATTGGTTTCTTCTGAAACAAGCATTCATGGTGATGAAACTTCACGGCTGAACGGATTTAAACTTCCCGGATGGGCCAAGACTGGTGGTAACCACGCCGCCGGTCTTTTTTTCATTCGCGGCGAAGACCATCCCGCATGATCTGGAAAGCGCTTATACCAACTTGCTTAAAGACTGACGTAACGCTCAGACTGACCTGCCGCTCTTTCATCGTCATCCCCCGGCTTGACCGGGGGATCTGTACAAGCACCGTGCCGCGACAGATCCCCCGGTCGAGCCGGGGGATGACGGTTTGGGAAATACCGCCCAGGCCGGGGGATGACGAGGATGGGTCAGCGTGTGTCAATGTCCAGGCGGATTGGTATTATTCCGCCGCGCGGCGAACATGGCGTTCCAAAGCCGCTTGATCCAGTTTATGGACTTCCCCGCCTTTCAGAATCGCCACGAGCCTTTCCGGCTGTTGCAAGATGCGTACATCCGCGACCGGATCGCCATCGACCAGCAGCATGTCCGCCAGAAAACCCTCGCGGATTTGGCCCGCTTCCGCGCCCAGTCCCATGAGCGCGGCGCCGTGACGGGTGGCGCAGACCAGGGCCTCGGCGGGAGAATAGCCAAGGTAGTTGACGAAATGCGCGATGTCGCGGGCATTTTCGCCATGCGGCGTGCGGGCGAAACCATAATCGCCGCCAATCACCACACGGATGCCGCGTTTTTTCATTTCGGGATAGGTGCGCGCGGCGGCTTCCAGGCCTAGCGTGATCCCATGCCGCACGCCCTGATGCAGCGCGCCTTCGGGGGATTCATGCACGGCGGCGTGCAATAATCCGATCGCCGGGCCGGCGAACACGCGGTCCTTCACCGATTCCAGCAGGTCGAGGGCTTCCTCGTCGGCGTGCTCGCAATGATAGATGACATCGACACCGCAACGGACGGCGCGTTTCACGGACTCGGCGGCGCGGCAATGGGCGTTGACCATCCGGTGGTAATCATGCGCCGCGGTCACGCCGGCGCGGATTTCGTCCTCGGTCATCACCGTGCGCGGCAAGGCCCCGGTGCGCGTGTGATCGTCACCGGAGATATTGAGTTTGATGCTGTCCACGCCTTCGCGCACGCACAGTCTCGCGAGTTTCATCACTTCCACCGGCCCATCGGCGACCATGGCGAAACTGTCGCGAAACTGATGCGCGCGGCGTTCATCGCCCAACCCGCCGGTGACGGTGATCTCGGGGCCGCAGGCGCGCAGCCGGGGGCCGGGCAGTTCGCCCGCGTCGATGGCGTTGCGGATCACCACGTCGATCCGCAGCTTGGCGCTGGCCGCACTGTAGGCGCTGGTGAAACCATGATCGAGCAAAACCCGTGCGTTGCGCGCGGCGATCAGCGTGTGCTCCTCGGGCGGCGTGTCGCCGATGTCGGTCGGACGCGCGCCATTGATGAAGGTGATGTGAGCGTGGCCTTCCACCATCCCCGGCATCAGCGTCATGCCGCGCGCCTCGATCACCCGCGCGCCCGCGGCTTCCAGTTGGCCGCGTTGGGTGGCGATGGCGTGGATGCGCGCGCCCTCGATCAGCACATCGGCCGGATACGCCACGGCGCCCGAGCCATCCCACACGCGCGCGTCACGAAACAGAATGCGATTCATGATGATCTCCCGCCCCCTCAGCGATCCAGCCACACATCTTCCATCCGCCAGCCATTGTACTGGCTGTTGACCATCATCGTCAGGCCCTTGACCCAGGGCTGCCAGCAGGTGCCGCCGCGCCGGTGATAAATGATGGGTTTCGCCAGTTCCCGCTGCAACGTCTGGTCGATTTCCCACACCAGTTGGCGGCGGCGCGCGGGATTGGCTTCCCTGGATTGCAGCTCGATCTTCTTGTCCAGCTCGCGATTGCAATGACCCGTGTAATTCCGCACGGAATCGCACACATGATTCTGATAGAAAATCACATCCGGATCGTCAACCGCGTTACCGAGAACACTAAGCGCGACGAGGTAATCCTTCTTGATGAGTTTCGGCACCCAGGTCGCTGTTTCCGTCAGTTCCAGTTCGCCATCGAAGTAAATTTCCCGCAATTGATCGACCAGGATCGTTCCAGGGTCGCGATACACATTCAAATTACGCACTGACAACTTAAACGGCAGCCGCTTGTCCGGTCCATAGCCCAGACGCCGCATGATGGCGCGGGCTTCCTCACGGTTGCGCGCCACATCGCCATTATACCCTGGCGCGTCCGCCAGCATTTCCTGCGGCAATCCCCAAACCCCCTCAGGTCCAGGCTGCATCGCTCCACCAATGTCTCCCGCGCCCTGGGCCAGGATGTCGATGAAGGCCTTGCGGTCCAGCGTGAGCGCCATGGCGCGGCGAATCTCTGGATTATTGAACGGCGGCGCGGTGAAGTTCACCACCATGCCGATGGCCTCGCTGGTCGGCGTGACCTCGCAATGCGCCTGGGGCGCCTGGGTTTTCACATCCGCCAGCAGCGGTACCGTGACCTCGTTCGGGAACGTCATGTCGAACTTGCCCGCGGCGAAGGCCAGCAGCGCGGTGGAACGGTTCGGAATGATCGTGTATTCAATGGCGTCGAGGTAGGGACGCCCGGATTTCCAGTACTCCGGATTACGCGCGACCTTGATCCCCTGATTGGGCTTGTATTCCACGAAGCGGAACGGTCCGGTGCCGACCGGAAATTGCCGCATGTCGCGCGGAGTGACATGGCAAGGATACATCGGCGAATCGCCCGAGGCGAGCAGCGCCAGGATCGCCGGTTGGGGCCGTTTCAGATGGATCGTCGCCTCGTGCGTGCCCTTGACCGTGGTGCCGGCCATGTTGACCCACCAACTGTCCCGGTAATTCAGGCGGAGTTTCTCCTTGCCCTGACCCGTCAGCAGATCGACGGTGCATTTCACATCATTGGCGGTGAAGGGTTTGCCGTCGTGCCAGCGCACGTCTGGACGTAACTGAAACGTCAGCGCGGTGCCGTCCTCATTCCATGCCCAGGAGGTGGCGAGTTCGGGGCGGATGGTGGAGGGTTCGTTACGGGGAATGGTTTGATCGTAAATCACCAGATTATTCATCACGCCCATCATCGGCATCATGACGCCAACGGTGCCTTCCTCATGGATCGACATGCTCGCCGGGCTGTCGCGGTGATAGACGCGCAACGTGCCACCGGCTTTTTGCGCCGGTGCCGCGCCGGGACACAAAAGCGCAGCCAACAGCGTGAACGCCGTCAGAATCGGGGTCCATCGTGCCATGGTCCGTCTCCTCGCGATCTTGGTTCTTCTCGCGCTGAGCATGGACCAACGCTCAGCTTTTGCCCACCCGTAGCAGATGCGTCAGCCGCGACACGTCTTCCAGCCGCCGGAAATCATGGATCAGGGCCAGGCTGTCCTCCATCGCCTGCTCTCCCAGACCAGAAGCCGGGACCAGCGCACGATATTTCGCATCCAGATCGTTCCACGAAAGACCGAGGGCGGCGGAGCCTTTGGGCTCGAACACCGTGCTGGTGAACAGGCGTCCATCCTTTGTCCGCACCGTCACCGTCGCGCCCTGGCGGTAGCGGTCGGCGTTCCCCGCGCGTTCCACCACCAGCCGCACCTTGTCGATCAGCGCATGGATCGCCGGATCGGAAATCTTCTCGGCACCGGCATGAATCCACGACATTCCGTGATCGGCCGCTCCGGCGGCGGCGAAATACGCCGGGCTGTGCGCCATGTCGATCAGGTTCGCCGGGTGCAACGGTCCGTTGAGCACGGTCATGCCAGGCCGGTGGATGACGATGCTGTCGATTTGCGCCGCCAGGACATTGCCCGCGCGCGCCGCGTT
>JAYVCG010000330.1:0-6107 GCA_043750075.1 Acetobacteraceae bacterium
CGTAAAGCTTGCGCAACCGCTCCGCCGCCGCGTCGGACAGCGTCATCAGCGGCGGCAGCACGCGCGGCTTGCGGGGCGTGGTGATGGTGGTGCTCATGACATTCCGCTCATTCAGAACATGTTCAATTGCAAACGGGCTTCTTCGCTCATGCGGCTCTGATCCCAGGGCGGTTCCCAGACGGTTTCGACCTCACAATCCGTGACCCCCTCCACCCCCATCACGGCCTCCCTCACCTGCACGGGCAGTTCCTGCGCGCTGGGGCAGGCGGGGGCGGTGAGGGTCATCTCGACCTTGACCTTGCCATCGTCGTGGATGTCGATCGTGTAGATAAGCCCGAGTTCGTAGATGTCCACCGGGATTTCCGGATCGAACACGGTGCGGATCGCATCGATGATGGTGTCTTCCGTGATTTTGGGCGGGATCTCGCCATCCGGGGTCCAGGCGCCATGTGTTTGTGTCACGTCATTCATGACTCGTCACGAGCACTGCTCGTCTCCCTGATGCCATCCAGCGCGGCGGTCAAAGCGTGCCAGGGCAGCGTCGCGCATTTCACCCTGGACGGATATTCGTGAACGCCTGACAGCGGTTCCAGCCGTTCCAGCGCCGGACTGAGGGCGCTGTCGTGCAGCGGACATTTGCCGGTGCGGACCAGATCGCGGAAGGCGGCGAACAGGGCTTTCGTACCGGCCCTGTCACGGCCCTGGATGGTTTCGGCCATCAGGTCGGCGGAGGCGACGCTGATCGCGCAGCCTTTCGCCTCGAATCCCGTCTTCGATATGGTGCCGTCATCGGCGAATTTCACCCACACCTCGATCCGGTCGCCGCACATCGGGTTGTCGCCCTTGGCGGTGGCGTCATACGCGGTCAGCCTGTGGCCGTGGCGTGGTTTGCGGCCATGGTCGAGGATGACTTCCTGATAGAGATCGCGCACATCGTCGTCAAAACTCATGCGAAAAACTCCCGCACCCGGCTCAGCGTGTCGGCCAGGACATCGATTTCCGCGTGTGTTGTATAGACGCCGAAGCTGGCGCGGGCGGTGCTGTCGAGGCCGAGGCGGCGCATCAATGGCTCAGCGCAATGATGCCCGGCGCGGACGGCGATGCCCTGGCGGTCGAGCAGGGTCGCGACATCGTGCGCGTGCGCCTTGTCCACCGCGAAGGACACGACCCCGCCGCGATCCTGTGCCTGGCCGATGATCCGAACGCCCTCGATGGCCGACAGGCGGGACAGAGCGTGCTCGGTCAAGGCGGCTTCGTGCGCGGCCATGGCGTCGTAGCCGATGGCGCGGACATAATCGATGGCGGCTTTCAGGCCGATGCCTTCCAGGATCGCCGGCGTTCCTGCCTCGAACTTGTGCGGCACACGCGCCCAGGTGGAGGTTTCGTAGGTGACGGAGGAAATCATGTCGCCGCCGCCGAGGAAGGGGGGCATTTGTTCCAGCAGTTCGCGTCTTCCCCAGAGCACGCCGATGCCGGTGGGGCCGTACAGCTTGTGTCCGGTCCAGACGTAAAAATCGCAGTCCAGGGCACGCACGTCGATGGCGCGATGCACGATGGCCTGGGAGCCGTCGAACAGTACTTTCGCGCCATGCGCGTGCGCCAGCGCGACGATGCGCGCGGCGGGGGTGTAGGTGCCCAGAACGTTCGACATATGGGTGATGGAGACGAGGCCGACCTTGCCATCTTCCAGTAACGCCTCGAACGCCGTCATGTCGAGTTCGCCGGCATCGGTGATTGGCGCCACGCGCAGTTCGATGCCGTGCGAATCGCGCAGCATTTGCCAGGGCACGATGTTGGAATGATGCTCCATCCCGGAGATCAGCACCGCCTGGCCAGGCTTCAACAAATTACGCCCGAAACTATGCGCGACGAGGTTGATCGCCTCGGTGCTGTTGCGCACGAAGACGATTTCCTCGCGCTCGTTGGCGTTCATCAGACCAGCGGCGGCATCGCGGGCGGCTTCATAGGCTTCGGTGGTGCGTTCGCTCATCCAGTGCAGGCCGCGATGGATGTTGGCGTATTGCGTTTCCATCGCGTTCCGCATGGCCTCGATCACGGCGCGCGGCTTTTGGGCGGACGCGGCGCTGTCGAGGAACACCAGCGGCTTGCCGCGGATCATCTGGGTCAGGATCGGGAAATCCTGGCGGATCGTCTCGACGTTGAAGTGCGAGGAGGGCAGGGAGTCGTTCATGCGGTCTGGCTTTCCCACCAGCGCGCGACCTCGGTTTCCAGCAAGGCGCGGGCGGTGTCGTTGGTGACGGGATCGAGCGCCTCGGCGAGGAAGGCGCGGACCAGGATCGACCTTGCCTCGCCATCCGGGATGCCGCGGCTGCGCAGGTAAAACAATTGCCCGGCGTCGAGTTCGCCCACGGTGGCGCCGTGGCTGCATTTCACGTCGTCGGCGAAAATCTCGAGTTCCGGTTTGGTGTCGATCTCCGCGTCCGGCGACAGCAGCAGCGCCCGGTTCATCTGATACCCGTCGGTGCCCTGAGCGCCGCGCGCGACCTCGATACGGCCCTGGAACACGCCGCGCGACCGGCCGGACAGCACGTTCTTGACGGTTTGGCGGGATGTGCCCTTCGGCGCCGCGTGCCGCACGACGGAGGTAAAATCCGCGTGCTGCGTTCCGGTCAGCAACTGCGCGCCGTTCATGTGCGCGACCGCGCCGGGTCCGTCGAGCAGGACATGGATTTCCGTGCGCGTGATCCGGCCGCCCGTGTTGAGGGTGAAGCCATCATACGTTCCGCCCGCGGCGACGGCGGCGTAGATCGTCGCCATGTGGAACGCGGTGGTGGATTCGCTCTGAATCCGCACATGCGTCAGCACGGCGCCGTCCGCGACATGGATTTCGGTGACGGGATTGTGCAGATAGGCGCCTTCGCCGGTGGCTGTGTCGATCAGCGTCAGGCGCGCACCCATGGCAAGGCGGATCGTGTGCCTGGGGTGTGCCGCGGTGCCGTCGCTGCCGGTGTGGATCAGATGCACCACGCCCGCGTCATGACCGGCGGGAATGGTCAGGCTGGCGCCATCCTCGGCCAGCATGGTGTTCAGCGCCACCATCGGATCGCGGTCGGGCCAGGACAGGATGCCGAAATCCGGCTGGTCCGCGAACCGCGCGAAACCGGGCACGGCGGTGGAAAGACCCGCCTGGTAGTGGCCGCCCGCGAAGACGATGCGGTGCGCGGCATCCGGGACGGCGGCGGAAGCCACGGGCGGAGCCGACTGAAACGACATGCCGCCAAGCGCCTGGAGGGAGGTATATTTCCATGCCTCCACCCGCCGTCCCCGGCTCGCCCCCGGTAATCCCTGGGCGCGAAAAGCCTCGGCGGCCGCGGCGCGCAGCGTGGAATCGCCGGGCAAGCTCCCTTTCAATGCCTCGTACCGCGCCAGGAAGCCGGCGGCGCCAGTGGGCGTGCCCGTGCCGGTGATCGCGTTCACGCGGCCTCCGCCAGCATCGCGGCATAGCCGTCGCGTTCCAGTTCCTTCGCCAGTTCCGGCCCGCCGCTGCGCACGATGCGGCCTTGCGCCAGCACATGCACGCGATGCGGCACCAGATGATCCAGCAGCCGTTGATGATGCGTGATCACGAGGGCGGAAAAATCCGGGCCGCGCAGCGCGTTGACCCCATCGGCGACGATCTTCAGGGCGTCGATGTCGAGCCCGCTGTCGGTTTCGTCCAGCACGGCGAAGCGCGGGCGCAGCAGCGCCATTTGCAGCACTTCGTTGCGCTTCTTCTCGCCGCCGGAGAAGCCGACATTGACATTGCGTTTCAGCATGTCGTCGGCCATCGCCAGACGTTTCACCTCGGCGCGCGCCAGTTTCAGGAACTGCACGGCGTCGAGTTCGCTCTCGCCGCGCGAACGGCGGATGGCGTTCAGCGCGGTGCGGAGGAAATTGGCGTTGTTCACGCCCGGCAGCTCAACCGGCGCCTGAAACGCCAGGAACAGACCGGCGGCGGCGCGCGCCTCGGGCGTCAGGGCCAGCATGTCCTGGCCCATGAACGTCACGGTGCCGCCGGTGACGGTGTAATCCTCGCGGCCCGCCAGCACGTAACCGAGCGTCGATTTGCCCGAGCCGTTCGGTCCCATGATGGCGTGGATTTCCCCCGCCGGCACGGAAAGCGTGATTCCCTTCAGGATCGGCTTACCGCCGATCGAGGCACTCAGTCCGTTGATGTCCAGCATCGTGCTCATCCCACCGATCCTTCGAGACTGACAGCCAGGAGTTTTTGCGCCTCGACGGCGAATTCCATCGGCAGTTCCTTCAACACGTCCTTGCAGAAGCCGTTGACGATCAGGTTGACGGCATCTTCCTCGCTCAAGCCGCGCTGGCGGCAATAGAACAACTGATCCTCAGCGATCTTGGAGGTCGTCGCCTCATGCTCGATCTTCGCCGAGGGATTGCGGCTTTCGATATAGGGCACGGTATGCGCGCCGCATTCCTCGCCGATCAACAGCGAGTCGCATTGCGTGAAATTGCGCGCGCCCGCCGCCGAGGGCAGCATTTTCACCAGACCGCGATAGGTGTTGTTCGATTTCCCGGCGCTGATGCCCTTGGAGATGATCGTGCTGCGCGAGCCCTTGCCAATATGAATCATCTTGGTCCCGGTATCGGCCTGCTGATGATTGTTGGTGACGGCGACGGAATAGAATTCTCCGACACTGTCCACGCCATGCAGCACGCAGGACGGATATTTCCAGGTGATCGCCGAGCCGGTTTCCACCTGCGTCCAGGAAATCTTCGACCGGTCGCCGAGACAGGCGCCGCGCTTGGTGACGAAATTGTAAATCCCGCCGCGGCCCTCGGCATCGCCCGGATACCAGTTCTGCACGGTGGAGTATTTGATCGTCGCGTCGTCCATCGCCACCAGTTCGACGACGGCGGCGTGCAACTGATTCTCGTCGCGTTGCGGCGCGGTGCAGCCTTCCAGATAGGACACATGCGATCCCGCCTCGGCGATGATCAACGTGCGCTCGAACTGGCCGGTGTTGCGGGCGTTGATGCGGAAATAGGTGGACAGTTCCATCGGGCAGCGCACGCCCTTGGGGATATAGACAAAACTGCCATCGGTGAACACCGCCGAGTTCAGCGCCGCGAAATAATTATCCGCGACCGGCACGACGCTGCCGATGTACTGGCGCACCAGATCGGGATGCTCGCGGATCGCCTCCGAGATCGGGCAGAAGATCACGCCGGATTTCGCCAGGGTACCGCGGAACGTCGTCGCCACGGACACGCTGTCGAACACCGCGTCCACCGCGATCTGGCGCGGCTGCTCCCCCTGGGGTTCGCCATCGGCGCCGACGACGCCGGCCAGGATGGCGCGTTCCTTCAGCGGGATGCCGAGTTTCTCGTACATCTTCAGCAGTTCGGGATCGACCTCGTCGAGGCTTTTCGGTCCGTCCTTCTTCTTCGGCGCGGCGTAATAATGAATGTCCTGGTAGTCGATGCGCGGGTGATGCACGCGCGCCCAGTGGGGTTCCTCCATCTTCAGCCAGGCTTCGTACGCCTTCAGGCGCCAGTCCAGCATCCAGGACGGTTCTTCCTTGCGCGCCGAGATCAGGCGGATGGTGTCCGGGCTCAGCCCCTTGGGGGCCATGTCCATTTCGATATCGGTCTCGAAGCCCCATTTGTAACCGGACTGCGTGACCGATTTAACGGTATCGAGCGTTTCATGGGCGGCTGACATCGGTTCGTCCTGTTAAGGCGGCATGGGGCACACGGAAAGCGGCGGGGATCGCGGCTTCCCGCATGTCGGCGAGGCTGATGGCGCTCAGGGCGCGCTGGATGGCGTCGTTGACCGGATCCCACCGGCCGCGCACCGGGCAGCGGGATAACGATTCACACTCGGTCAGCGATCCATCGACGCAGGCGGCCAGGGTGATGGGACCGTCCATGGCGGTGATCACGGTGCCGACCGGGATGTCCTCCAGCGGGCGGGCGAGGCGGTAGCCGCCGCGGGCGCCGCGTTGCGAGGTCACGAGGCCGGAGGCGGAGAGGCATTTCAGCACCTTGGCCACCGTGGGCTCGGGGATGCCGATCGCCGCGGCGATGCCGGGCGAGGTTTGCACCTCCGTCCCCGCGTCGAGGCGCACCAGCACCACGAC
>JAYVCG010000331.1:0-6796 GCA_043750075.1 Acetobacteraceae bacterium
GACGGATCGAATGGACCGCGAACTGTGCTGTATCGTTGTCGATGCCGACATTCACGTAACCGGTGTTCGCCGCGACATCGTAAACACCATAAGGGGCGACTTTCCCAAGGTCCTTGTCAACGAAATCATGCACGTTGACCTTGTCGGGACAGCCTGCCTGGCGGTAATCGCTGCCGCCCTTTTTGAAAGGGCCAACCAGCTCCTTCTTCTTTCTGTTGATCGAAATCACCGGCTGACCAGCCGCCTGGGTGGCGATCGCCGCGGCGTTTATGTGCTCGAACTGCGCGTTCCGGTCTGGATTATGGCTGCCTTCCAGCGTCTTGCGGTTCACCTGCCGGCGGTATTTCAGCAAGCCCAGTAGTTTCGGAATGCTGCTATCCGCGACCTTGTGACCCACCGCGCGCAAGGCCGCGGCCAGCTTCGCATGGCTCTTTGACACCCACATCAGCGGCCGCATCGGATCGCCCATCGTCGCGGGTTCCACCAACTGGCGCAGGTTCTCCAGGAGCGTTGGGTCTGTTTCGATCAGAGTTGGGCCGCCGCCCCCGGGCCGTCGAACCTCACCGGACAACGCGCCAGGGTCAGCCAGGTCCTTCAACCCCCGGCCTATCGTGCTGCGTGCGATCCCCGTCGCCAGGGACGCGGCGGTGATCCCGCCGTAGCCGGCCGTTTTTGCCTCAGCCGCTGCGAGCAGGCGGCGAGACCGTTCGTTCAGGCCCCGTTCAACCGACGTGAACCGTTCGCGAATCACTGATGTGTCTATCATCCCGGGAGTCTACGAACTACTCGCCCGCGCCGGAATCTCCCTCGCCGGAATCCCAGGCCGCGTCACCTCACGCGATTCGGTAGTCTTTGGGCGTCGCCAAATCGGCTTCGTTCTCGCTCACCATGCGCCCGCACAGGTTGAACGGCGCGTTATCGAACAAGGGCGCCCGCGCGCGCAGGGTGAATTTCAATAATGGTCTGCTGGTATTGTCGCGCAGCAGATCGAGCAGGCATTGTTGCGTGAACGGTCCATGCACCACAAGGCCCGGGTACCCTTCGGTATTCATCGCGTAAGGCCGGTCGTAATGGATGCGATGCGGATTGAAGGTCAGCGCGGAATACCGGAACAGCGACACCGGATCGGGGGTGATGGTGCGGGTCCAGGTCATGCCGGGGGGTGGCGGCTCGGTCTGGGGGATGCCGGATGGCGTGCCGGGTGGCACGGCCTCGCGGAAGACGCCGACGCTGTCCTCGGTTAGGGCGAGGCCGCGGGGCGTATGGATGCGTTTCGTCTGGGTGGCGACGATCAGCGTGCCGGTGCCGCCTTCGCGCAGTTGGACATCGGAAAATTCGATTTCCCGGCGGAGCGGATCGCCCACGAGGATGGGCGCGTGGAAGGTCAGGGTGGCGCCCGCGTACATGCGGCGCGGCAGCGGCATCTGGGGCAGCACGCCGCCTGACAGAGGCAGCCCGTCCGGGCCCATGTCCGCCAGGCGGGTCGATGCCGCGAAATAAGCGAGGTGCCAGCCCGGCGCGATGGGCTGGCCCGCATTGGGCGGGATTTCGTCACGGTTAAAAGTGACCACCATGCCGCGCAGGGGGGCGGCGGTGGCGATGTCCGTGTCGATGATTTTGGTGCCGAGTTTGGCGCGGATGGATGCGATGTCGATGTCAGGCATGGGTTGTCCATCCTTGCAAATCCGCCGCTTCCTCGCGGCATCGTTCCGGCCCTCCCAGCATCTGGCGGTTAAAGCCGATGCGTTTGAACCAATAGTGCAAACCGAGCAGATCGGTGAACCCCATGCCACCATGAGTTTCGGTGGTCATGCGCGCCACCTCGCGCGCCACGTCGGAAACATGGGCCTTGGCGTGGCAGGCGGTCAGGCGGGCCTCGTCCGGCAGGCTGTCCTGCGCGTGCGCCGCGTACCAGACCATGCCGCGGCAGGGTTCCAGCGTGGTGACGCAATCGGCGAGCATGTATTTGACACCCTGGAAGCTGCCGATGACGCGGCCGAACTGCACGCGTTCCTTGGCGAAGGCGACGGCGCGATCGAGCATGGTCTGCGCCGCGCCCAGGGTGTCGGCGGCGAGGATGACGCGGCCGGCGTCGAGCACGCGGCGCGCCGCGGCCAGTTTGTCGTTGGCGGCGGCGAGGATTTCCGCCGATGCGCCGTTGAAGGTCACGTCCACCAGGGGCCGCGTGCGGTCCAGGGCGCGGTGTTGTTTCGTGCTGACACCGGATGCGTTGATTTCCGTCAGCGCGGCAGTGCCGTCGCGGAGATAGACAAGAATGTGGGTGGCGGCGCTGGCGTCCATGATGCCGTGGATGGTGCCCGTGAGTTTGCCGTTCTCCAGCGTGGCGGAGGCGGTTCCCGTCTGTCCCGCCAGACCGGCGAAGCCAACCGCGATGCGGGCTTCTCCGGCGGCGGCCAGCGGGAGGTATGCGTTTTGTTGCGCTTCCGTCGCGCTGTGGATGAAGGCGAGGGGCGCCATGACCGTTGGGCCGGTGAACGGGACGGGCGCCGCGGCGTATCCCAGCGCCTCGGCGGCGGAGGCGGCGTCGAGCACGCCCAGTCCGGCGCCGCCGAAACGTTCCGGGATGAGCAAACCGGGCAGACCGAGAGTGGTCAGGCCGTTCCAGAGGTCTTCCTCGAAACCATGGCCGGGTTCGGCCAGTGCCCGCAGCCGCTCCATCGGCAGGCGGTCTTTGAGGAAGTCACGCAGGGAGTCATCGAACTGGCGTTGTTCCAGGCTGAGACCGAATTCCATCAGCCTCTCCCGATCGTGGCGCTGGTCTGGACTTTTGGCTCGCGCGGCAGGTCGAGGCCGCGTTCGCCGATGATGTTCTTCTGGATGTTGCTCGATCCGCCGCCGATCATCAGGCCCACGTCGTACATGTAATCGATGTTCCAGGTGGTGGCGTCGTCGTCCTCGGCGTCCTCGCCTGCCGATTCGAACGGCAGTCCCGCCGAGCCCAGTGCGTCCACGGCGAGGGAGGAGAGGCGAAAGCCCAGCATGGTGCCGCCGTATTTGACGATCATGCGTTTGACGCCGGAGTCGATGCCTTGCGCGGCCTCGGTCAAAAGTCTAAGATTATGGGCTTTCCAGGCGATGACCTCGCCTTGCAGGCGCAGCAGACGGTCGCGGAACGCGGGTTGATGGATCAGGGGAATGCCATCGGTTTCGGTGGTGGACAGAAGTTTTATCAACTGCTCCAGCCGTGTCGTGACCTTGCTGGCGTCGCCGATCATCAGGCGTTCGTGTTTCAGCGTGACGTTGGCGACGTGCCAGCCCTTGCCGCGGCCAACGACGATGTTCTGTTCAGGGACTTTGACGTCGGTGAAGAACACTTCGTTGAACTCGCTGCGCCCGGTCATGGTGCGCAGCGGGCGGCGGTCGATGCCGGGGGATTTCATGTCGAGCAGCAAATAGGACAACCCCTCGTGTTTCGGTTTGTCCGGTTCGGTGCGGCAGAGCATGAACATCATGTCGGCGTAATGGGCGGAACTGGTCCAGATTTTCTGGCCGTTGACGATCCAGTGTCCGTCTTTCAGTTCCGCTTTGGTTTGCGCGTTGGCGAGGTCGCTGCCGTTGCCTGGCTCGGAATAGCCCTGGCACCAGATCAGGTCGCCGCGGATGGTGGGGCCGACATAGGCGCGTTTTTGTTCCTCCGTGCCGATTTCCAGCAGGGTGGGCGCCAGCATGGAGACGCCCTGGCTGGTCAGCCCGGCGTAGATGTTGGCGGCGGCGAATTCGCTGGCGATCAGGGCGGCTTCCATCACGTCGGGTGGTTTGCCCATGCCGCCGTATGCGGTGGGGATGGTGCGGCCGACATAGCCGTGTTCCAGCAGGATTTTTTGCCAGTCCAGGGTTTTTTGGTCGGGGCGTTTGCGGCCGCCGCCAACCTTGGGGGATTTGTGGCCGTGGGTGGCGATGAAGGCGCGGATTTCCGCTTGTAAGGCCCGGTATTCCTCGGACAGGCTCAGGTCCATCGCATGCCTCCGTTTCCTTGGTTGGGGGGAGGATGGCGCAAGGGGCTTCGCCCCTCAACCCCACCAGGAGCTTCGCCCCTGGACCCCACCAAGGGCTCGCCCTTGGAACCATTCAATGGGGACTGGGGGCCACTCCCATGGACGGGTTCCAAGGGCTATCGCCGTCATGCCTTGGCATGCTGTCGCATGACGGCGGGTTTCAGGGCAGCGCCCTGACCTTACTTGTCACCCATTCCGCAAGATATGAATCTCCCGCGACGCCAGCATCTCCTTGGTCTTCGCCCCATATGCCGCCATGTGCGGCGAGGCCGCGTGGGCCTTCAGATGCTCAGAACTCTCCCATTTTTCCACCACCACGAACGTATCCTCCCCATATTTGGCGGGGGAATTGGGTGTGTCGATGACCGGCCCATACTCGATGCAGCCCGCCTCGGCATGCACGGCGGGCATGTTGGCATGAAAAGCCTCCAGCACAGCCGCCCGCTGACCGGACTTCGTGGTGATGACGGCGAGGACGTGGATCATGGTTCTGCTCTCCTTGTGAGGTCGCGCGTCACGCGCGCCACAGTCATACTGCCCCAACCGGACGAGGAAACGAAGCCACGAGCCAACAACCCCATCAATGCCTGAAAATCACCAGCCTCAACCGGGCGTGACGATCCTGATCCAGGTGCGGGCGCCGTTTCCGGGGACGACGGATTTTAGTCTTTCCTGCTCCAGGCGAAGGCGAGCGGGGCGAAAGTGCCTGGCCTCGCGAATGGCGGTGGCGATACGGTGAACCGCATCAAGCTGGCCCATGTCGCCGACGCCCAGATATCCCGCTTCCATCGTCACGGTCCCTTCATGATTTTTTCGGCAGCGTGAAACCGGCGGCGCGCTCGGTGTGCTGGATCAGCGTGCTGATGTCGTCGTGCGCCGCGCCCTGGTGCATGGCGTGTTTGTAAACCAGCCGCGCCGCCTGGCAGACCCACATCGGCACGCCGAGTTCCTCGCCTTGCGCGATGGCGAGATCGACATCCTTCATCAGGATGTGCATGTCGGCGCCATAATGAAAGGAACGGTCCAGCACCGAGACCGGCATCACCATGCGCGTCGTGCCGTTGGCGCCGCTGCCGGCGTTGATGGCGTTCACCATCACCTCGGGGTCGAGTCCGCCTTTGGCGCCCATCACGAATGCCTCCGACGTGGCGGCGAGGGAGACCGCGAACAGGATGTTGTTGGTCAGTTTCAATATTTGCGCCGCGCCTGGTTTGTCTCCCGCCACCGTCAGCGTCTTGCCCCAAAGGGAGATCAGGGGCCGCACCTTGTCCACCGTGGCCGGGTCGCCGGAGACCATCACCGACAGCGTGCCCGCCCGCGCGCCCGCGGGACCGCCGGAGATCGGGCAATCGACGATGGTGACGCCGTTGGGGGCCAGTGCCGCCTCGATCTCGCGCAGGAAGGGGACGCCGATGGTGCAGGTGTTGACCAGCACTTTCATCGTTTTGCCGTGGATCAGGCCGTCCGGGCCGGACAGCACCGCGCGGAACGCGGCCAGGGTAGGGAGGGAGATGAACACGATCTCGCACTGATCGGCGAGCGCGCGGGGGGAGGCGGCGCGGCGGGCCTGGCGTTGGAGCAGGGGCTCCATCGCTGTTTCGTTGATGTCGAAGATGGTCAGGCCGTGCCCGCCATCGAGCAGTTTGCCCGCCATGGGCTGGCCCATGTTGCCGACGCCCAGATATCCCGCTTCCATCGTGTGGTCCTCGTTGTGTGTGATGCGGTGAACCTGGCATGGAACGCGCGGGTCCGCACCCTGGACCCATCCACTGGTGACTCCCATGGATGGGTCCAGGGGCCGCTGCCCCTGGCGGGGTCGAGGGGCGGCGCCCTCGCCTTGCCTGCCTTTGCGGCCCAGATGCTCCCCGTCCTATGCTAACGCCATCCACACGGGAGAACACGCTCATGGGACCGCAACTGGTCGATTACCTGCTCTACGAACCCGAGGAAAACGGCATCCTCTGGATCAAATTCAACCGCCCGGAGCGGATGAACGCGCTGGTCGGCACCGCCGAGGAAAATGGCACCGTGGCCAAGGTCGGCGAATACATGCGGGCGGGCGACGACGATCCCGATGTGCGCATCATCGTGCTGACCGGCATCGGCCGTGCCTTCTGCGCCGGCGCCAACCTGGCCACGAAATACGGCGCCGACATCGCCGGGGACAATTTCCCGGGCAATCGCAGCCCGTATGAGGGACTGGACGGCACCAGGCAGCATTTCTTCCACGGCTTTACGGATTTGCACCGCGATATTTCGCTTATTCGCAAACCGACGATCGCGATGATCAACGGGGCGGCGGTCGGATCCGGGATGGATATGGCGCTGCATTGCGACGTGCGCGTTGGCTGCGAGTTCACCCGTTTCATCGGATACCATAACGCCGGCCAGATCATCGAAAACGGCGGGTCGTATTACCTGCCGAAAATGGTCGGTCTGGGACGCGCGCTGGAATTCGTCTATACGGGCGAATTGAACGCGGAACGCGCGTTTCAGTGGGGCATGCTGAACCATCTGGTGGCATCCGATAAGCTGGAACAAACGACCCGCGAACTCTGCGCCAAAATGATGACCATTCCGCCGCTGGTGCAGTGGGTGAGCAAAAGGATCATGCGCGCGGCGATGGACAGCACGCTGGAAACCACGATGGTCCTGACGTCGAACGCCAGCCCGATCCTGCAACATTCGGACGACGCCAAGGAAGCGCGCAAGGCGTTCGTGGAAAAGCGCAAGGGCCAGTTCAAGGGCGCCTGAGCCGGACGCCACGCCGGGGTTCCATC
>JAYVCG010000332.1:0-3016 GCA_043750075.1 Acetobacteraceae bacterium
TTCAGGTCGATCGCGCGGCGCCGGAAGCCGCCCTTGAATTCCAGCGTTTGCACCCGCGTATCGACCAGCGTGACATCGTAGGCATCGCGGTTCAGGTAATAATCGTTGGGCGGCAAGGCGTGCGTCCAGATGCCCTTGCAGTTCACCGGCACCAGATCGGCGCTGAGACTGTCGGCGTCGTCCACCGCGGCCTTGGTGGGCTTGCAGTCGGTGCCCGGCAGTTGCACGGACGAGCGCACCACGCCCACGAACCCGGCGGGCACGGCGGTGATCGAGGTGTCGAGCGGCGTCTTCTCCCGCCGGGAACCCTTTTCATCGTAAATGAAATCATCCGATGTCGTCTGATCCTTGCCATTGGCCCGGAAACCGATGCTGACCTGATACAACATCAGGTTGATGGGATAGGTGCCGGGTTTCAACACCGACAACTGCAAGCCGCGCTGCCCATGATTGGTCATGAAATATTGCGCGTTGAGGAAACTGGCGAATTTATCGTCCGGCCATGGGTCGGCCATGATCTGGCCCTCCCGCAAATTCTCCCCGTCGCGCGCGACGACGCGGCCATAGAAACCATTGGGGATGGTGACGATGGGCATGTAGTGGATTTCATTGAAAAGATTGAACAGCATACTGATGCGGAACGTTCCGGGGGGAATGATCTGCGCCTGGTATCCCGTCTCGCCCTGGGTGGCGATGATATGGCCCTCGGGAAGGCTGTGGGAACCGTAGACCTTTCTGACCACGCCTACCTGATCGGCGGGGATCTTGATGATGCTGGTGCCGAGGATGCAAAACAGCGCGAGCATGAAAAACACCGCGCGGAACGCCAGAGTGAGGCCAGGCCGGCTGAACGCGGGAGGCACGAAGCGCGGCACCGCGATGGCCATCACGATCAGCGCCAGCGCGAGAATGACATAGATCACGTCTCGAATCTCCTCCCGGAAAAGACATCATTCATGACATTTCAAAATAAAAAAGTCAATTTTTTAACGAATTCCGCGATTTCAGACCGGCTGCCCGGCGCGCGCGCGGAACAGATCGGCGATCACCATGCACAACGCGCCAAGGAACATCAGCAGCGCCATGCCGCGCGGCGTGCCGTCGGTCAGCAGCCCCACCAGCAATCCGCTGGACGCGCCCAGGGCGAACTGGCCGACACCCATCAGGGCGGCGGCGGACCCGGCCTGATGCGCGTGACGCGCCAGCGCGCCGATCGAGGTGTTGCCGTTGCTGAACCCCTGGCAGCTCAGCACCACGAAAATGGGGGCGACGATCAGGGCCAGCACATGCACGCCGCTCCAGGCCACGAGCAGCAGCACCGTGGCCGCCGCCAGCGCCACGCGGCACACCACCCGCAGCATGAACGACAACCCGAACCTGGGCAGCAGACGGGCGTTGATCTGCGAACCGGCGATCAGGCCGCAGGAACACAGGCCGAAGACCAGCCCGAACCCGGAAGGTGACAGACCGAAGCCCTGAATGAACACCGGCGCCGAGCCGCCCAGGTAGGCGAACATGCAGAAGGTGCCCGCGGCGCCCATCAGCGCATGGGCGCGGAACACCGGCTCGCGCAGGATCGTGCCATAGCGGGTGATGATCCGCATCGGCCCCACCTCGATCCGCCGTTCGGGCGGCAGGGTTTCCGGCAGCACCCGCCAGGCCAGGATCGCGCAGGACGCGCCATACACCGTCTGGAACCAGAAAATCAGCCGCCAGTCACCGAACTCCAGGAACATCGCGCCCAGGCTGGGGGCCAGGATCGGGGCCACGCCCATCACCAGCATCAGCCGCGCCATCAGAATCGCGCCCTGGTGTCCCTCGGCCACGTCGCGCACGATCGCCCGGCTGACCACCATGCCCGCCGAGGCGCCGATCGCGGCCACGAAGCGCAGCACCGTCAGCATCGTCAGGCTGGTGGACAGCGCGCCCGCCGCCATGGCGAGCGCGAACACCACGAAGCCCGCCGCCAGTGGCCGCCGCCGTCCGAACCGGTCCGACAGGGTGCCTTGCATGATCTGTCCCACCGCGAGGCCCGCGAACCATGCCGCCAGCGTCAGCTGGGCGGTGCCGGGGGCGGTGTGGAACGAGGCCTCCACCGCCGGGAAGGCCGGGAGATACATGTCGGTGGCGGCGGGTCCGACCGCGATGAAACACCCCAGGAGGGTGGGAAGCCAGCGTGGGTAAGGGGGCATGGACCGGGCGGCGTGATGGGGATCGGGGTTCATGGGTGCGTCCTCTGGATGCCGCGATGCGGCAAATGGCGCGGAGGGCGGGTCAGGGCAATCGTCCGGGTGGAAAAAGCGTCAGGGCTCCACCCCGCCAGGAGGCATTGCCTCCTTGTCTCTCCCCTGTCATCCCGTCCGCCGGCAAGATCATGGCGCCGGGTGGAGATGCAACCCCGTTGTCCCCTGGGGCGATCGAGTCCGTGGTTCAGCAAGGGGCCTCATCCGCCATATCATCTCTGAACCCGGACAGCCGCTGGCCCTGCCCGTCGTGCCTGGAACGTTTCGCATGACGAATGGGGGCCTTTGGAAACCATCCATTGGCGACTCCCTGGGATGGGTCCGGGCCCGTGGCTTTCCGGCGCCCAACCCGCTATCATCACGTCTCCAATCAAGGAGCGCTTCCCCATGGCCCCTCCCCCGCCGTTTGGCGCCAACTCGGCCGCCGCGCGCGACATCGCCAACGTGCTGCATCCCTACACCGATCTGAAAACCCACCAGGAAATCGGCCCCATCGTCGTCACCCGCGGCAAGGGCGTGCGCATCTGGGACGATACCGGCAAGGAATATATTGAAGGTGTCGCGGGCCTGTGGTGCGCCTCGCTTGGCTTCGATAACGAGCGTCTGGTCCAGGCCGCCGTCACGCAAATGCGCAAACTGCCCTTTTATCACGCCTTCGCCGCCAAATCGCACGAGCCAATGATCGATCTGGCGGAAATGCTGATCGAACGCGCGCCCGTGCCGATGAGCAAGGTGTTCTTCGCCAACTCCGGCTCCGAGGCCAACGACTCCGC
>JAYVCG010000333.1:0-4092 GCA_043750075.1 Acetobacteraceae bacterium
CGCGAAACTTTCCCAGGCAGGCGCCTGAGCGTCAGTAATGCGGAGTTCGGTTCGAAGAAACGCGATACGGCCCTCCAGGCGCGCGGCGGAACTGCCCGCGGCCGGCGTGCCGCCAGCCATGGCGCCGGGCTGCATTGGCGGCATGCTCTGCGGTGCGGCGCCCATGCGCATCATGTTCTGCATCATCTCCATCATGCCACATCCTCCCATTGGCATCTGGTTTTGTCCCTGGGCGGGCATTGCGCCAGCCATGCCGGGCATGGCTGGCGGCATCGTGCCGCCGCCCATCGGCATCGTGCCGCCGCCCATCTGGCCGCCCATGCCAGGCATCGAACCACCCGGCGCGGTTTGCGGCATGGCGCCGCCCATCGGCATCATTTCCATCATGGCCAGCCGGAACGCTGGCTGAGATTCCCCCGCCGCGGCACCGACCGGCGACAGCGGCACAAACGCCACCAGCACGGCGGCGACGAGAATAGCGCTTTGTTTCGGCATCTGGATGATTCCTTCAACTAATCGGTGGTAATCAGGACGTGCGGCCTGGCCGGTACAACGATAACGCCCAGACTCGGCAAGCGTTGCTGATGGCGATCAGAAGCCAGACGAGACGTCGCGATCATTGGATACCATTCGCCCTCTCTGTCTTATGGCAGAGGACGATGCCTTGATCGGGCCATTTTTGTCGTTACCGGTTCTTATCCGGCCGCCACCCTCCTCGCGGAACTCACGGCGGCAGCAAGACTATTTGGCCTTGGCATCAAACAAATACCGGTGGTCGGTGGGATGCTGGACTTCGGGCAGTTGCAGGAATGCGCGCAGGACATCAAGGTGGAGCAGGGCTTCATGATCTTTGCCCTCCTTGCATAATGTCATCGCGGCAGACAGGTGGAACCTCATCGAATCGACAGCCGACTGAATATGATGGTGGCCGTCAACACCGCGCGCCATCGAACTCGGCTTACCCCCGGATTCCAGATGGAGCGCCTGCCAGTCGCCCTTTGTTTTTTCCACCGCGGAATTGCAGGAGCCTTCCGCGCGAACAGAAGTGCCGGTGATCGCCAGAAAACAAATGGCAACCAGCAGATTTTTCATAAGTGTCTCCATACATCAAGACGGAATGCTCATGCATCTCGACCGCAAGGAACGGGCCCGGCCGCGGAAACCGGGCCCTTATCTCACTTCGTCATGACATGGGGTGCTTGCATGATACGCATGGCATTTTGCATATGCACCATGCAGCCAGCCTCATCCTTCTTTCCCATCATCTCCGAGGCCATGGCCATCTCCTTCATGACCGAGTCCTTCCTGGCCATATCGGTTATCGCGTTCAATGTCGTGCCGGTCTGAGCCATTGTGTCCTTGCAGTTCATCGGCTGCGTGGCCGTTTGAGCAGACACGGGCATGGCGGCGATCAGCACCGCCAACGCACTCAGGACAAACGTCGTGCCACGAATGGTATTCATTGTATGACCTTTCTTTTTCAGGATAACCGTCCAGATTTCCCGGCCGGGATCAGCGGCCCGTAAGGTCTGGATCAGAAGGCTGGATCGTTTGCCATTTTGGCGTTCAGAGCGGTTCTCCACGAGGCTGATGGCAGGCAAGGAATGAAGACCCATGCCTTGCGCCATTTTCATGCCATCAGCCTTACCGGGAAACGCTTTAGAGTAAGCCAGTCATTGCCGGTATGAGCCAAGGCTGTTGATTCAATGGCGTGGTACCGGGCCAGCCCATGACATCATCACAAACACACTCCGGTAGAGACGCGGTCGTTAATTACCGCCGGCATAGGGCGCGCGCGCGGGCGGAATCACGGGCATCATCATGAATTCGTCGACATGGCAGCTTCCACTGATGGTCTTGAGCATCAGCATTCCATTGGTGTAGGTGCCTTGGATCACCGTTGGTTTGCCAACCCCGACAGGTTTGAGGGCCATGGTCACCGTCTTTCGGTCAGCCGCCAGTGCGCCGCTTACCATGTAGAGTTCCATCCCGTCCGCTCCCGTGGTGAAAGCTGTTCCTTCCAATTGAGTTTTGTTTTTCACAACAACTGATTTTTGTTTTTCACCACGACATGGTAACTCATGGGCGGACATTTTGGTTCCATTCCATGGTCCATTCCCACGAAATTGGGGTCAATTCCCGTGAAGCCGTTCACCTGCGCGTGACCAGGGAGAGAGCCCGCGATCAGTACCGCCAGCGCGCCCAATACGGACATCGCGCCACGAATTGTTTTCATTGTATGGCCTTTCTTTGAGGTTGGTTCACATATCCCGCGAGGCAGTGTGTTTTCCGTCCTTGCTCTGGATCAAAGATCCGATTTGGCTTACCTCTTTGCAAGATAAATCAAATTAGTAATTGGCACCATCTTCGGAAACCACTCATGCAGCGCCTGGTCTCACATGGCCTGCCGGGCCGCTGGCGGCAGGTACCACCGCCACGGGGAATGCACGCCGCCATGATGGTGGAGCAATTTGTGATTTCCACATCCTCGTTATCAACCCATTAACATTCGGGATGAGACGTGACACCAGGATGTCAAAAACATGTCAAAGTATGTCAGTTTTTCTTGGTTGAGGCCATGAGCAATGGTAAATACATACAAGAAGCACGAGACAGAATTCAAGGTGGCGTTGGCTCGCCAGCAGTTCAGGAAGGCGGATGAGGCTCACTGGCCTTGCTTCACGAGAAGATCGGGCAGCTATAACTGACCACTACAGCTTTGCTCCAACCTCCGGATTTCCGCCGGGGTGTCCACCGCTTCGATCACCGAAACCCGTTCTGTATGCATTTCGTCCAGCACCGGTTTTATGATGGATTGTATCACGGGGGCGAGAGTGTTGTCGCGCACGCCAGAGTTTCCGGCGGCACTGAAAAGATCAGATGGCGATATCCGGTTGAGGATTTGCGTCACCATCACGACATGGCGCTGGAATACGGCTGCGTCAGCCATGGCGTGCTGTCGATAATGCACGACAGCCGCGTTGAACTGACAAGCGTTGTTTCGCAGATCCTGGGCGATCTCAATGTGACGGCTTGTAAGTTCGATCGTCACCTCGATCTCGATGGGCCCCATGCAGAGGTCCTGCTGATCATTGCCGATGCTGACAGAGGTTTCCCCGGAGATCTGACTGACATAATAGCCAAGAGGTCTGTGCTTTGTTCCACGGCCAAAGCGATCACTCAGTTCCCGGAGTTGTGCGAGGCCGAACTCCGTGCCGAACGTGATTTCATCCACCCGGCCCACCACATGTACCTTGACCGGCGGCGGCTGAGGGCATGACGACGCCAAAATGAACGCCGCTGCCGGTACGGTCATCAGGAAAACAGGCATGTGCCGTTCACTCCCTCAGGAAATATGTTCAACATCGTGTTCCGTGCCACTGTTGGCCCGCCTCGCGCTGGCGAAAGTCACACGGAGGTTTTTTTGTCAGCCGATAGTTCGACGCGCGCTGTCAACCCGCCGCCAGGCCGATTCTGAAGCACAAGAGACCCACCCATGGCCGTCACCGCTTGCCGCGCGATTGTCAGTCCGAGCCCAACGCCGCCCGTGCGGCGATCACGAGAATTCTCCAATCGAACAAACGGATCAAATACGCGCTTAATGTCATTTTCCGGGATACCAGGGCCATCGTCCTCGACTGTCACGAAGACACGGTTGCCATTCAGGCCCAATCGCACCCGCGCGCCACCACCATGGACGACAGCGTTCGCGATGAGATTGGCGAAAGCGCGCTTCAGTGAAAACGGCCGCGCGATAACCGTCACATGCATTGGGCCTTCATAGGAAGCGGCGCGTCCCATATCCGTTTCCGCATCGACAAGCGTTGCCAGAAGCGCCGGCAGATCGGTTGGCCGTAAATTCTCGATCTCCTGCTCACCGCTCAGATAAGCGAGCGTCGCTTCCACCATGGTCTCCATGTCGTCAAGATCGCGATCGATACTGGTTTGCATATCGTGATCCGCGATAAAGCCGGCCCGCAGACGCAACCGGGTAATCGGCGTTCGGAGATCATGCGAAACCGCCGCCAGCGCCTGCGTCCGGTCACTGATCAGCCGTCCAATCCGCAACCGCATCGCGTTGAATGCCCTGGC
>JAYVCG010000334.1:0-3081 GCA_043750075.1 Acetobacteraceae bacterium
ATGGCGCTGGAGAAATCGGTGGTTTCCGGGAATGGATAGGATTCCGAGCCGATCACCGTGCCGCCGGCGGCCAGCACGAAACGCGCGCTGTCGCGTTGCAGCGCCTCGCCGAACGCATAGTTGGGAGCCACGAAATACCAACTGGTGCCGCCCGCCTTCACCACCGCGTTGCCGGTCGATTTGGCGCACATGTAGGTGTCGTAGACCCAATGGATCGAGTTCGGCGTGCAGGCCTTGCCGGAGATGTCCGATGTCGCCGTGCTGGTGGCGATCATCACCTTGTTCTTTTCCTTGCACAGCGACGCCAGCGCCAGCGCGGCCGAGGACGCGGCGCAGTCCATCACCACGTCCACTCCCTCCTGATCGAACCAGCGGCGCGCGATGGTGACGGCGACATCGGGTTTGTTCAGATGGTCGGCTGAGAACACTTCCACATTGAAGTCACCGGCATTGAATTCCAGCACGGCCTGTTTGGTGCAAATCACCGAGGTGGGGCCATTCAGGTCGCGATAGGGGCCGGACTGGTCGTTGATGACGCCGATTTTGATGATGGGTTTTGTCTGCGCGCGGGCATGGAAGGCGGGCAGGAGGGCGGGCGCGGCTGCGAGCATGGTGCGGCGCGTGAGGCGCATGATGAAGACTCCCTGTGATTTTTTATCAACCACGCCTTATGGCAAGAGTGTCTGGTTCCCTCAAGCGGTGGAACTTTGAGCAAAAGCAAGAAAGTACGGGGCGCTGCCCCGCGCCCCGCCAGGGACCGGGTCCAGGGGGCGAAGCCCTTTGGCGCTTACCCCTGACCCATCACCGGAGGACGAAAGACACACCCGGCCTGTTCCAGCAGGGCAGCCGCCATCAGCGTCATCCGATCACCATACAGCGGCCCGGCGATCTGCACCCCAAGCGGCAGGCCCGCCTTGGTGAAACCCATTGGCGCGACCGTCGCCGGCAAATGAAATCCCGCCGTCAGACCGGGCCAGAACAGCATGTCATTATAAGCGATCAAGCGGCCATTGACGGCGAGCTGGCGCTCCCACGGTGCACCCTCCCGCATGTGCGGCAGAGCGGCGGTGGCGATCACCGGACTTAACAACACATCCCATTCCCGAAAAAACGCGCTCCAGAGGCGGCGAAATTTCATCCGCCGCTCGTTCATCACCAGCCAGGCGGCATGCGGCATGTCGGTGGCGCGGATCATGACGGCATCGGCGCTTTTGTCGTCTGGGTCCAGCCGCGCCAGCTTACCGCGCTTGTCGTTCAGGATCGCCTCGGCCGCCCGCGCGCTCCACCCGGCGTCCAGAGCCTGAAGGTACAGATGAAACGCCTCGGTCGCGTCAAAAGCGGGGCGGGCGGCGCGGCTGACGGTGACGCCCTGACGTTCCAGCACATCGGCCAGAGCCTCAATCGCGGCCACGGTCTCTCCATCGGTTTCATGGCCTGGCTCATGCGACCAGACAGCGACGCGCAATGCCTTCAGGCTGGTCACACGCGGACGCGGCAAAACAAAAGTCAGACCGGTCTCATCCGGGTCGGGACCGGCGAGCACGTCCAGCGCCACCGCCAGATCTTCCGCCCCGCGCGCCATGGGACCAATCACCGCGATGTCCGTGGGCGCCGCTGGACTGGTGGCCGGGTCGCCGTGGTTCGGGCACAGCGTCCAGGTCGGCTTATGGCCGAACACGCCACAGTAATGCGCGGGCACCCTGATCGAGCCGCCAATGTCGCTGCCAATCTCCAGCCCGGTCAAACCGGCCGCCAGCGCCGCCGCCGAACCGCCAGACGATCCGCCCGGCGTGTGCGCGAGGTTCCACGGATTGGACGTGACGCCATAAACCGGATTGTAGCTCTGCCAGTCCGCGTTATCGACCGGCACATTGGTCTTGCCGAAAATTACCACCCCGGCCGCTTCCAGCCGCCGGATCGCCAGCGAGGAAACCCGCGCCCGATGATTCTTCGCCGCCAGATGCCCGCGGGTCGTCGGCAGACCCGCCACATCGAACGCGTCCTTCACAGTCATCGGCACGCCAAACAGCGGCGCCTGCCGGTCCGTGGCCTGATCCAGGTGGCGGGCGCGCTCACGGGCACGTTCGAAATCCCGGCACACCACGGCGTTGACCGGCTCGTCCAGCCGTTCCACACGGGCGATATAATGATCCAGCAGTTCCAGACAGCCGATCTCCCGGCGGCGCGTCATCGCGGCCAGCGCGACGGCAGGCAAGAATGTGGGGTCCATGGCGTGCCTCCCTCAGGACATGAAGCATAACCGGGCGCGGGAACGGGTCCAGCCGGGTCATGCGCCGGTCCCGTGTCGGCGGATATATCCTGGCCCTCGTTTGCGGCGCTTTCCCGGTATCGCTGTCCGGCTTCATGCGCGGAGGACGCGGAGGGACGGAGAACACGGAGAATGGCCTCTCCCGCGGCACGGGTCTGTTCTCCGCGTTCTCTGTCCCTCCGCGTCCTCCGTGCATGAAGCGGACCTGACAAGGGCACGGGCTGTCCAGATGGCGCACCGAATTTCTCGCGAAAGGAGGAGAAATTTTACCTCTCAGGTAATCGCTTCCGGCCACGCGTATCGTGTCTGATGCCCTCGCCGCCACGATGACGGCGGCGATCAAGGAGACAGACAATGCCAAACGTGAATGAAGCCGTCGTGACATATCTCGCGGCGTGGAATGAACCGGACCCGGAACGGCGCCGCGGTCTCATCGCCCGGACCTGGACGGAAAACGGAGGATACGTGGACGCGCACCGGAACGGCGAGGGCCATGCCGCGCTCGACTCCATGATCGCGGCGGCGCAGGGGATGTTTCCGGGCTACCGGCTGCGGCTGGTCAGCAAGATCGAGGCGCATGGTCAGCGCGCGCGGTTCAGTTGGGTGGCCGGAGGTATGCCAGAGGCGCCGCTTTACCGCGCGGGCACGGATTTCGTGACCCTGGCGACGGATGGAAGGTTTGAAAGCGTGACGGGTTTCATCGACGCCGCGCCCGCGCCGGTTGGAGCATGAAAACCAGCCATGCCATCAGGGATCAGACGAAAAACCGGGCGGCACGCGTGTGCCGCCCGTCAGCCGCGGGCGCCCGCCAG
>JAYVCG010000335.1:0-4576 GCA_043750075.1 Acetobacteraceae bacterium
GTCCAGCAGTCTTTCGCGACATCCGGCGCGTCGCGTTTCGCCACGGCCCAGGCGGAGGGCGGGTTGTAGATGAGGGCGCTTTTGCCGGAGATCAGGGCGCGGTTGTTGGAGGCATCGTCATAACTCACGGTATCCGGCGGCAGGAATTTCACGAAATTCTGGCCATATTCCATGACCTGGCGGACGGCGTCGGAATTGATCGTGATTGCGCCTTTGGCGTTCACCAGGGCGGCGCCATACGCGTTGAAGATGGCGCCGGTGTTGTTGACGGAATCCCCGGTCTGGCCGAGGCCCATGCCGAACGGGACGCCTGCTTTATGGCACGCCTCGGCGGCTTTCAGGAAAGCGTCATAGGTCCAGTTCTTCCCCAAAGACGGATCGCTGGGGCGGGCGGGATACATTTCCTGGATGTCGATGCCCGCGTGTTGCTTCATCATGCTGATTCGCGCGCAGCAGGTCAGGTTCGCCGTGGGGTCCGTGGCGGGCACCGCGGACCAGTGGCCTTTCGATTTCGCGAGATATTCGATGACGGGATCGTATTTCCCGTATTTGTCGGACAGATGTTTGATGACATCATCGACCGGTTCCAGGTCGTCGGCGTAGGCGATGGTGTCCCATTGCAGGAACGGGATGAAATCGTGGCCCGTCTTCGCCTGGGATTCGGCGGCGGCGGTCAGCAGCAGTTTATTGCCTTGCGAGGTGATGTAGTCCTGCTGGACCTCGACCTTGTTCTTTTCGGACCAGGTATTGATTTGTTTCTTCATCACGTCGTTGCCGCGTGGCACCCAATGGTCCCACAGGCCGACGTTGAGTTTACCGGCGGCGCCGGCGGTACGGATATGGACAAGGGGTAGTGCGGCCGTCGCGCCAAGCTGGACGGCACGGCGCCGGGTCATGTGTTTTGTTTTCATGGACGAGTGCTCCCCGCGGCCGCGATTATATCGCGGTCGTTGTTGTATTATCAGGTCATCACGGGCCGGAGCCCGCTTCAGAGCCACTCGGGGCGGCCAAATCCCGGCCAGCGGGCATCAGCCACCGCGAGAGTGCATTTCAACCATGCTTCAACTGGAGTTGACATGCAACAACCAGTATCGATTCAGGCGGGGTGATCGTCCTTCGCGTCAGAGCACTGGCCGGTCAGGCCGCGTCGGCATGGGCCATGCTCTTTTCCATCATGGCATGGCCCGCACGTCAGGCGTTCCGGTGGTCCGGTTCAGACGGTCCGTTCACGCCTCATGAAGCCGAGACCGGCGAGGGCGATCCCAAACAGCGAGAGGGTTGCTGGTTCCGGTACGGTCTGTGTTCCCTCGCCCAGGAAGGTCAACCCGTCAACGGTGGCGATCGTCACGCCAAGGTTCAAAGGTATGATCGGATTGAAACCCGCGTTGAGGGCGACGCCCCCCAGAGTGTAAGGCACGACCTGTCCGCCAAGCTGACCGACCCAGAGGATGCCGCTGTCGGGATCGTACGCCAGCGCCCCGGCCAGTTGCGGCGTGGTGAATATGGGCGCGAAGACATTGGTGGCGGGATCCCAGGTGCCCACCTGCCGCGCATCCCAGTTGGTCATCCAGATCGTGCCGCCGACCAGTGCCAGGCCGACGACATTGCTCCGCGCGAAGGTTTGAATGACAGCGCCCGTTGCCGGATTGATTTGCTGAATGTTATCAGCATAATGCGCGTGGTAGAGTTGACCGTTGGCGAACTGCATTTCCTCATTACAGCAGGTGTTCGGAAATCCGCCGCTCACGGAGGTGAGCAGATTGCCATTGTAGTCGATGGTACGCAGTGTGTTCGAGTTGGGATCGCCCGAATACAGGAATCCTGGGCCATCCCCCAGACCGTTCAAAGGGTAGCTCAGTTGGATGTTCGTCTGACTGACGAAATTGGCGCCACTCACGGTCGCCTTGACCAAATAGCTGATCCCAAGACCGCCAAATTCTTCCGTGTCAGTGCCGATGAAAAGCGTTCCCGCGGTGACGGGCGTGGCAGCCGTGCTCAGAGCCGCCGTCACACCCGTGATCGCCAGCATCTTCAACATTGAAATCCGCATGACCCTTGCCTTTCTGAGAGGGTTATTCCTTTTCGAGGGATTTTCTCTGTCCCATGGGACTATTAGCAATATTTATGCCATATTATAAAATATTGTAAAATCAATGGTGTAATTAATATAATTTACTCATTTTTATAAAAAATGTAAAAAAACCCGACACTTTCCAGCGATTTTCGTGAAAACCCGTGGATTTTTGATGCCAGCCCCTGAATCAGAACAGCACCCGATCCCAAACCGGCATAAAAGGATGTCCTTCGCCGGGCCTCGACAGCGGATGGAACCATGGAACCTGAAGAATACGCGAAGATGTCCCAGGCCGAGGCGCGCATGTGGTGGTACCGCGCCGTCCACGCCCGTCTGCTGGACGCGCTGACGGAGCAGCCGGGACCAATCCTCGACGCCGGGTGCGGCACCGGCGGGTTCCTGGCACTGTTGCGCCGCGCGCGCCCGTCCCAGGAAACCTTCGGGCTGGAATGGCACGCCCATGCCGCGTGCCTCGCCGCGGAAAAATCCGGGCGTCCCATCGCGCGGGGCAGCATCAACACACTGCCCTTCGCCGCTGGCGTCTTCGGCACCGTGATCGCCACGGACGTGCTGTGCCACGCGGCGGTCGATCCTCCGGCCGCGCTGGCGGAGGTCAGGCGCGTGCTGCGGCCGGGCGGGCGGTTGATCGTCAACATGCCCGCGTTCATGGCGCTGATGTCGGCGCACGACACCGCCGTCCACAATATCCGCCGCCAGACCGCCGGAGAAACCCGCGCGATGCTGGAAGCCGCCGGTTTTCGCATCGTCCGCCTGGGCTATTGGAACGGGCTGCTGCTGCCGCTGATGTTCCTGCGCCGCAAGGTGCTCACGGCGCCCCCTGCCCGCTCGGATGTCGCCACCTTTCCGCCATGGGTGGATGGGATGTTCCATGCGATTACGGAACTCGAACGGCGCCTGCCCTTCGCCCTCCCCGCCGGAGGGTCGGTGCTGGCCATCGCGGAGCGGCCATGAACGACGGTATCACCCTGACCCAAACCCCGGCGACCCAAACCCCGGCGACCCAAACCCCGGCGACCCAAACCCCGGCCAGCCGGACCCACGCCTTCGTGCCGGGGGTGGGACTGTCGATCGTCGTCCCCGTCTACCGCGGCGCCGCGACCATCGGCAAACTGGTGGACGCGCTGTCGCGCCTGACGCCGGAAGGCGGGCTGGAGGTGATCCTGGTCAATGACGGCAGCCCCGACCACTCGGACGACGCCTGCCGCGCGCTGCTGAAAACCGCGACGGTGCCCGTGACCTATGTGGAGCACGCGCGCAATTTTGGCGAGCACAACGCCGTGATGACCGGCCTGCGCCACATGCGCGGCGCTTACGCCATCACCATGGACGACGATCTGCAAAACCCGCCCGAGGAAGTGGTCCGCCTGTTCGACCACGCGCGCGACGGCGCGTGGGACGTGGTCTACACCCGTTACGCGGTCAAACAGCACGCGGGCTGGCGCAACCTCGGCAGCCGCTTCGCCAACAAGGTCGCGGATGTCCTGCTGGACAAGCCAAAAGGGCTGTACCTGTCCTCGTTCCGCTGCATGTCGGCGCTGGTGGTGCGCGAGATCATCCGCTACACTGGCCCCTACCCTTACGTGGACGGTCTGCTCATGCAGGTCACACGCCGCATCGACAGCATCGAGGTCAAACACCTCGCGCGCATGGAAGGCCGCTCCAATTACACGCTGCGCCGGCTGGTGCGGCTGTGGCTGAACCTCGCCACCAGTTTCTCCCTGGCGCCACTGCGCCTCGCGATCTTCGCCGGCGCCATCATGGCGGCGCTTGGCACCATCGGCGCCTTCTTCACCATCATCGAAGCATTACTGTACCGTAACACCCCCTCCGGCTGGGCTTCCACCATGGTCGTCCTGCTTCTCGTCGGCGGCGTTCAGTCCATGATCCTGGGCGTACTGGGCGAATACGTGGGGAGAACGTTTCTGACCTCCAACGGAAAACCGCAGGGGGCGGTGCGGATGGTGGAACGCAATGACGGGAAGGAAGGGGGCTGAAACCACTCCGGTCTTCCGGCGCTGGTGCCCCTTGTGCGGGAACGCGGTTACACTCCCCCTCACGCCAAGGGGGACACACCCATGCCCATCCAACGCCTGGACCCGGAAGACCGCCTCAGCGGCGCCGTCATCCACGGGAACACCGCCATCGCCGCGCTGCCGTGAGCACCACGGCCGGAGGCAGGCGGCTACGCCGGGCGCGGCAGCCGCGTCTGGACACCCACTGGTGGTGGTCGCTCGGGTTCACCGTGACGCTGGTGGGTCTGGTCGCGGCGGCGATCGGCGCGGACTGGATGCTGACCCTGGGCATTGTCGGCATCTCGGCGGTCGGGCTGGGGTTTTTCCATTTTTTGTTCCCCGGCGGCGCGCATTTCGGCCTGACACTGGCCAATTTCCTGGCGTTCTACGCCTGTCTGTTCGAGTTCTTCCGTGAGGCCAATTTCACCGCCGTGCCCACGGACCTGACCATGCTCGCCCGCGCCCTGCC
>JAYVCG010000336.1:0-2593 GCA_043750075.1 Acetobacteraceae bacterium
ACCCGTAAACTGGCGCGGCTGACCTTCCAGAACGTCGAGGCGAAGCTTCTGGGCGAGGAAGGCGCCGCCGCCGCGCCCTTCGCCCGCACGATGACGGAAGCGGCGGTTTGTCTCGCCAATGAAATGGCGGGCGGCGCCGCCCGGCTGCGGGAAGACGCGCTGGCGTACGCAATGATGCGGATGCAGTTCGGCCGGTCCATCGCCTCGTTCCAGTCGATGAAGCACAAATCGGCCGACATGCTGCTGGAGGTCGAACTGGCGAAATCGGCGGCGTATTACGCTGCCGCCGCGCTGGATGATGGCGACGCCGATGTCACGGCCATCGCCTCGCTCGCCAAGGCCTGCGCCAGCGACACCTACATGCAGACCGCCATCCACGCGATCCAGATCCATGGCGGCATCGGCTTCACCTGGGATAACGACACCCACCTTTGGTTCAAACGCGCCAAAAGCTCGGAGGTGCTGTTCGGCGACGCCCACCATCACCGCGAGCAGATGATGCGCCACTGGGCTGCCTGAAAGGGGAAACACCATGGGGGATGACAGCATGACCGAAATCACCGAAGCCTCCGTGCGCGCCGAAGTCCGCGCCTGGCTGGAAGCCAACTGGAACCCGAACCTGGGTCTGGTCGAATGGCGCGAGAAACTGGCCGATTCCGGCTGGGGCGCGCCGCACTGGCCAAAGGACTGGTACGGCCGCGACCTGGCCACCGGTCTGGTGCCCGTGGTGGAAGAGGAATTTCAACGCATCGGCGCCATCGGCACCGCCAAGGCGGGCATCCGCGTGCTCGCCGCCGCGACGATCCTGGCGCACGGCACCGATTTTCACAAGAAGAAATTCCTCCTCCGTATCCTGACCGGCGAGGACACCTGGTGCCAGTTGTTCAGCGAGCCAAGCAGCGGCTCGGACGTGGCGGGCGCCGTGACGCGCGCCGATCTGCGTGGCAACCAATGGGTGGTCAACGGTCAGAAGGTCTGGACCACCAGCGCGCATCACGCGCACTGGGGACTGTTACTGGCACGCACCGACTGGGACAAGACCAAGCACGCGGGCCTGTCGTATTTCATCATCGACATGCACCAGCCCGGCGTCACGGTGCAGCCGTTGCGGCAGATGAACGGCCATGCCTCGTTCAACCAGGTGTTCCTGACCGACGCCGTGGTGCCGCCAGAATTCCTCGTCGCCGAAATCGGCGCCGGCTGGGCCGTGACCACCACCACCCTCATGCATGAACGCCGCGGCGCCGACGGCCTCCGCACCTGGGCCATGGGATCGGACCTCGCTGGCCGCGCGTACGAGGAAGAACGCGCCGAGATCGCGACGACCATGGAGCCCTATAAATGGTATCCGCAACGCGCGGGCCGCGTCGATCTGATCGTGCCACGCGCGCGGGAGACGGGGCGTTTCGACGATCCGGTGGTGCGTCAGGACATCGCCAAACTGCTGATCATGTCCAAATCCGCCGAATGGACCGCGCGCCGCGCCCGCGCCGCGCAGGAGCAAGGCCGTGCGCAAGGGCCGGAGGGGTCACTGGGAAAACTGATCTCCAGCCATGTCGCCCGCGCCGCGGCGCGGATGCACACGCAACTCTCCGGCGCGGATGCCCTGCTGACCGGGCAGGACAGCCCCATGGGCGGCGTGATCGCGGAAATTCTGGTCTCGGTGCCCGCGACCTCCATCGCCGGGGGCACCGATGAGATCCAGCGCAACATCATCGCCGAGCGGGTGCTGAAAATGCCGAAGGAGATGAGCATCGACACCGGCAAACCTTTCCGGGATGTGCCGCGCAACACGGTCTCCTGACCGGGTGACGCGAGAGGCGGGCTCCATCGCCGCCGGAGGGTTTTTTCTGATCTGGCCCGCTCTGGTGAACGGTTACCCGCTGGTGTTCACCGACACGGGGACGTTTCTGGACCAGTTGCTGCTTCCGTTCATGATCTGGGACAAACCCTGGATTTATGGCCCGGTGCTCGCTGTCCTGTCGTCGCGGCTGACCCTGTGGCTGCCCCTGCTGGCACAGGGCCTGGCGGTCTCGTGGGTGCTGTGGCGCGTGCGGCAGGTCTTTCGCCCGCCCCTGCCGCGCGCGCATCTGGGGCTGTGCCTGGCGCTGGCGCTGGGGTCCGCCGCGCCGTGGTTCGCCGCGCTGCTGATGCCTGACATCCTGGCGCCGCTGACCGTGCTGACGCTGTTCCTGCTGGCGTTCGAGCCGGACGCGGCCCGGCGCTGGCCCGTGAGCGTGCTCGCGGGCTTCGCCATCGCCGCGCATCTGACGCATTTGCTGATCGCCGCCGCCTGCCTGTGCGTGGTGCTGATCGCGCGTCCACGCGCCTTCGCGCGGGCCGCGCTGCCGGTGGGCATGGCCCTGGGGCTGCTGATGGCGACGAACCTCGCCGGTCACGGCCGCCTGGGCGTTTCCCCGTTCGGCGCGGTCTTCGCCCTGGCGCGGCTGGTCACCGACGGACCGGCGCGAACGTATCTGGAGGACCATTGCCCCGAGGCCAGTCCCTGGCTGTGCCGCTGGACGGGGCGTTTCCCCGCGACCTCCGATCTTTTCCTGTGGAGCCCGGACGGCCCGGTCTGGACTTTTCCTGG
>JAYVCG010000337.1:0-5328 GCA_043750075.1 Acetobacteraceae bacterium
GCGCGCCGCGTGGAACGCGCGAGCGGCTTGATCGCTTCCACCAGGGCATCGACCGCGTCGATGTCCACCCCGGCGGCGCGATAGGTCAGGCGCGCATCCGGCGCGGCACGCCCCGGAGAGGGGCCGGAACCATCCCTGCTTTGATCTTCGCTCTGATCTTCACTGGCCATGGTGGCCCTCCTTACGCTAAGCCGGGGAACAGGATGTGACACAAACATGGCCCGCCGCGCGCGGGCAATGAGGGGGTGCCGCCTTTTCAGCCGATGCCAGACGGATCGCACCTCGGACGAGGCCCCAGGGCCGCGTTTCTCACCGCCCCGAACCTCGTCACGTTCGGCAGGCTTTGTGCTGTACCGCTCGCGTTCTGGCTGGTGCTGGAACGCCGGCTTGATCTCGCGTTCTTCTTGTTCGTGCTCGCGGGCCTGTCGGACGCGGTCGATGGCTGGCTGGCGCGGCGCTATGGCGGGAACTCCATCGGCGCGATGATGGACCCGGTCGCGGACAAGGCGCTGCTGGTGACGATGTACGTGACCCTGGCCGTGGTGCGGGTGCTGCCGGACTGGCTGGCGATCCTGGTCGTGTTCCGCGACTTGCTGATCGTCGGCGGAGTCCTCATCCTGAACGTACTGGGCCAGCCGGTGGTCATCCGGCCACTGTATGTCTCGAAGGTGAACACCGCGTTGCAGATCGTGCTGATCGCCCTGACGCTGTTCCTGACGGGGTTCGATTTGATGGCGCCCTGGTTGATGCAAACCCTGGTCTGGGCCGTCACGGCGTCCACGCTTCTGTCGGGCGCCGCCTATGTCTGGGTCGCCGCCCATGGCCGATGATGCACGCCCGGAAGATCGGCGCCCGGAAGATCAGCGCGCGGAAGACCGGCGCCCAGAGGAAAAACGTTCAGAGGAAAAACGTTCAGAGGATCAGCGCCCGGAGGATCAGCGTCCGGAGAACGCGGACCTCGGCATCGTGCGGCTGGGTGACATTCACCCGCTGAACGGGATGACGGCGGCGTCCCGGCTGTCCGGCTCCGCCGTGCGGACACAGGCCACACGCGCCCAGAGAATCGCGCTGATCGCGGGCGTGCTGGTGGTGGGATGGCTGACGCTGCAACTGTTCGCCTCGGTGCTGGCCCCGTTCGTCGCGGCGGCGGTGCTGGCCTACGCGCTCGATCCCCCCACCACGCGGCTGACCCGTCTGGGCCTGCCGCGCGGGGTCGCGGCGGCGGCGGTGATGCTGGCCCTGATCGCCGCCATGCTGTTGTTCGCGCTGCTGCTGTATCCGCTGCTGCTGTTGCAGATCAAACTGCTGATCACCCGCATCCCCCACTACGCCCTCCTGCTCCAGGGCTGGGCCAGCGAGCAACTGGAGCATCTCCAGCAAAATTTCGGCTCGGATGTCGTCAACGACAAGTTGCGCGACGTGGTCAGCGGTCAGGCGGGCAGTCTGCTGAGCATCATGCTCTCCACCGCCACCAGCATCGTCAGCAGCAGCCTCGCGATCTTCAACGTGCTGACCCTGGCGATCGTCACCCCGGTCGTGGGGTTCTATTTCCTGCGCGACTGGCCAAGACTGACGAGCAAGGTGGGATCGTGGGTGCCGCGCCGCTATGCCGGGGTGATCACCGCGCAGGCGCGGGAAGTGGACCGCATCCTGTCCGCCTGGGTGCGCGGGCAGGCGATGTGCTGCCTGATCCTGGCCTTCTTCTACGCCTCCGGCCTTACCGGAGCAGGCCTCGACCTCGGCCTGATCGTGGGGCTGACCGCCGGGCTGCTGTCGTTCATCCCTTACGTGGGCTCCGTCCTTGGCAGCGTGACCGCCATCGGCCTGGCGCTGGCGCAGTTCCCGGACTGGCAGCATGTCGGCATCGTCATCGGCGTGCTTATCACGGGTCATCTGCTGGAAGGCTACGTCATCTATCCCCGCTTCCTGGGCGACCGGGTGGAGCTGCCCGCCGTCTGGGTCATCTTCGCGTTGTTCGCCGGCGCCGCCGCGTTCGGCTTCCTGGGCGTCATGCTGGCGGTGCCGGTCGCGGCCACGATCGGCGTGCTGGCGCGGTTCTGGCTGCGCAGGTACCTCGCCAGCCCGCTGTACCTCGACACCGCGGCGCGGCCGCCCGGAACACCTTCACCTGGAATACTGGCGCCGTGACGGCGCGGCAACTCCCGTTACTGATCCCCAGCGCGTCCTTGTACGATGAGGCCAGCTTCCTGCCCGCCGCCTCCAACGAGGCCGCCCGCACCTGGCTGGGCCGGACCGAACTCTGGCCGGATCAACGCCTCGCGCTGTGGGGGGAGGCGGATCGCGGCAAGACCCATCTGCTGCGCATCTGGGCCAGACGCACCGGCGCCGTGGTGCTCGATGGTCCAGGGCTGGCGGGATTTCCGGAGATCGTGTCGGCGTTCGGCGTGGCGGTGGATGACGCGGATCGCGCCGAGGAGGCCGCTCTGCTGCATCTCCTCAACACCGCGCGCGATCTGGGACGGTTTGTGCTGCTGGCGGGGCGCCTGCCCCCGGCGCGCTGGCCGGTCACGTTGCGCGACCTCACCAGCCGTCTGCGCGCCATCACGGCGGTGGAGGTGGGGGCGCCGGACGACGATTTGCTGCGAAGCCTGCTGCTGCACTGGCTGGCCGAGCAGCGGCTGGTCGCCGATGATCCCGCGCTGCACGAACGGATGCTGACCCGCCTGCCGCGCAGCCCCAGGGCGCTGCGGGCGGCGGTGATGCGGCTGGATCGGGACGCGCTGATCTCCCGCCGCCGCACCGTGACGCCCGCCATGCTGCGCGCGGCACTGCTGTCTCAGCCGCCGGAGGATGAGGCGGAAACCACGCCATCCGCCTGCCCGGTCTGACCCTGCTCAGGCGGCGGCGCGGAACAACCCGCCCAGCCGGGCGAGGGTGGAAAGGTGGTGATCGGCGTCGCCGTACAGTTGCTCGATCACCGTCATGCGTTTGAAGGAATGGCCGACGGCGTATTCCATCGTCATGCCGATGCCGCCATGCAACTGGACCGCCTCCTGGCCGATATGCTTGCCGGAGCGGCCGATCTGCACCTTCGCGGCGGCGATGGCGCGTCCGCGCTCCACCGGGTCATCCTCCGCCGCCATGACGGCGGCGAACATCGCCATGCTGCGCGCGCCTTCCAGCGCCACCAGCATGTCCACCGAGCGATGCTGTAACACCTGGAACGATCCGATCGGACGGCCGAACTGTTTGCGGGTCTTGAGATAGTCCAGGGTCAGATCGTGCATGACCTGCATCAGGCCCACGGCCTCGGAACACAGGGCGGCGATGGCCTCATCGACCGCGTGCTCGATCACCGGCAGGGCGTTTTCGTTGAGCAGGGTGGCACGGGCGTTGGTGAAGGTGATCTCCGCCGCGCGCAGCCCGTCCTGGGTTGGGTAGCCGCGCCGTGTCAGGCCCGGCGTGTTGGCGTCAACCAGGAACAGGCCGATGCCATCCCGGTCCCTCTGAGCGCCGGACAGGCGCGCGGAGACCAGAATCTTATCGGCCACGTCGCCATGGAACACGATGCTTTTCGCGCCGTTCAGCGCATGGCCCGATCCGTCCTTGCGCGCGGTTGTCGTGACATCCGCAAGATCGTAGCGCGAATGCCGCTCGACATGCGCGAACGCGAGTTTCAGTTTGCCCGCCGTGATCTGGGGGACGAGCGCGCCCAGAAGCGCCGGATCGGCGGCGCGGCGCAACAGGCCGCCCGCCAGGATGATGGTGGCGAAATAAGGTTCGACCACGAGGCCGCGGCCAAACGCCTCCATCACGATCATCGTTTCGATCGCGCCACCGCCGAAACCGCCCAGGGTTTCGGGGAAGGGGAGGCCGAGCAGGCCTTGTTCGGCGAAACGTTCCCACATCGGGGCGCTGAAGCCCGCCGGTTCGGCCATGTAAGTCTTGCGCTGCTGGAACTGATACTGATCCAGGATCAGCCGGTCCACGCTTTCCTTCAACAGGCGCTGTTCGTCGGTCAGGTCGAAGTCCATGGGTTTCCTCGTTGATCGCTTTGTCACGCGCGCTTGGGGGATGTTTCAGAAAGATTTTCACCACGGAGATCACGGAGAACCACGAAGGCGCACGGAGAAAGGATCATGCGCGCCGTGCCAGGCGGCTTCAGGTCCGTGCCATGCTTCTGGAGCACGTCATTGAATCTCCGTGCGTCTTCGTGGTTCTTCGTGATCTCCGTGGTGAGGTCTTGCTGAAAGCTTCCACCCGGCACGGTCCATGCCGGGTGGAGAAGGGTCTCACAAGCCCAGTATGGCTTTGGCGATGATGTTGTGCTGGATTTCGTTGGAGCCGCCGTAGATCGAGACTTTCCGGTAATTGAAATACATCGGCGCTGCCTCGCTCGCGTATTCCGGACCGACGGATGGTTCGTTGCGTCCGTCAAAATCCCGTTGATACGGCAGCGCGTATGGGCCGGCCACTTCCATCACCAGTTCGGTCAGTTGCTGCTGAATGACGGAACCTTTCAGTTTCAGGATCGAGGACGCCGGGTTCTGGCGGCCTTTTTCCAGTTTCCGTTCATCCGCGACGACGCGGAGCTGGGTCATTTCCAGCGCCTTCAGCTCGATCTCCACGGCGGCGAGTTTTTCCCGGAACTTCACATCCTCGATCAACGGGCGTCCGCCGGAATGCTCGATCGCCGCCAGTTCCTTGATCCGCGCCACCTTGGCCTTGGAGGCGCCGACGCGCGCGATTCCCGTGCGTTCGTTGCCCAGAAGGAATTTCGCGTAATCCCAGCCCTTGTTTTCCTGGCCGACGAGATTTTCAACGGGCACCTCGACATTATCGAAGAACACCTCGTTCACCTCGCGCCCGCCGTCGATGGTGATGATCGGGCGGACGGTGATGCCGGGGGTCTTCATGTCGATCAGCAGGAAGGAAATGCCCTCCTGTTGTTTTACCGCCGTGTCGGTGCGCACGAGGCAGAAAATCCAGTCCGCGTATTGCGCCAGCGTGGTCCAGATTTTCTGGCCGTTGACGATGTACTTGCCGCCCTGCTTTTCCGCCCGCGTGCGTAACGAGGCCAGATCGGAACCCGATCCCGGTTCCGAGAAGCCCTGACACCAGAAGATATCCGCGTTGGCGGTGGCGGGCAGGAAGCGTTGTTTCAGCTCGTCACTGGCGAACTGCGCGATCACCGGCCCGACCATCGAGACGTTGAACGGGATGGGCGAGGGCACGTTGGCCTGCTGCATCTCGTCCTGGTACAGATAGACCTGCACCGGCGTCCAGTCCTTGCCGCCCCACGCGACCGGCCAGTTCGGCGTGGCCCAGCCGTGTTGATTGAGCGTGCGCTGACTGAGGATCATGTCG
>JAYVCG010000338.1:0-7380 GCA_043750075.1 Acetobacteraceae bacterium
ATAAATCACGCGTACTCCGCCACGTTTCATGGATCAGCGTGACCAACCCCACCTCACACCACCAGCGTGATCCCCGCGCGCCGGCCAAACTCCCGTATCAAGCCCAGTATGGGCGAGTCGCTGGTGATGTCCTGGCTTTCCAGCGGCTTCAGGCACGTTGTCTCCACCCGGTCCCCGAACAGCACGAAGGCCAGCAGCGGATCGCACCGCCGCGAGGTCCACACCAGACCGTCGATGTCAGGACAGGCCGCGTGGATCGCCAGGGCCCAGGAGGCGGTGCGCGTGTACTGGGTGGCGAAGGTGTCGATCAGGTCGCGGCGGGTCAGGCCCCATTGGTTCAGGTCCGGCTCGAACAATGCGCCAAGCGTCAGATCCCGCGTCAGGGACAGCGTCGAGTAACGCAGCGCCTTCACCACATTGATGTCGATGGTTTTGCGCGGCGCGTCGTGCTGGATTTCATGGAAGATGGTTTCGTGGACCGCGCATTCCAGGCTCTCGGCGGCATAGGCGGTGGAGATGCATTCTCCGTCTGGCCGCCGCAAGGGGGCGAACCGGGTCGGACGGCCGAGACAGGGATTGAAACTGTCCGCGTCGAACATTCGTCCATGAATCCGGTGCAAGACCGTTCCCGCCCGCACCACGCGCCGGTTGACCGGGGGAAACGGGCCGGGCGGCGCCGGCGTCATCCCACGATGTCTTCCGCCTCATGCCGCGCCGCTTGCAGGGTGGCATCGCCGTCCAGGCGCTCAGCCGGGCAGGCCCCGTCCAGCCAACTGTTGCTGGAGGTGAACCAGAACGCGATCTGCCAGGGCGATTTCCGCTTTGGCAACACCGCCAGGACGCGCGCGACGGAGGGATGCGGCATCCCGTCGCGGAACTGGAATTCCGGGTAAAGATCCTCCCCCAGCCGTGGCACGGAGAACACCTTCCCGGCCTGTTTCCAGCGCGAGGCGGTCATGCTGGTGTTCTTCGCCCGGTGCCCGGCGAGGATGGCGACGGCCTTGCTGGACAGGCAGGGCACCTCGCGGAAGAATGCCTCCCGCGCCCTGGCGTTATCGAAGGCGAGGGCCTTGCCGTTGTCCCCGCCGGAGGCGGGCAGCATGACGTTCAACAGCGCCTCGATATCGCTGTCCTCCAGGCGGCGGCGGCGTGTCTCCATCAGCTCGGGCAGACGTTCGGCCACCGCGCGGAAGGCGAGTTCGAGCAACGGCTCGCTCCGGTCCACCTCGATCACCAGATAGCGTTGATCCGGATCTTTGGGGGCATCCGGCTGGCCCAGGGCGGCGGCGAAGGCCTGGGAGACGAGGGTTCCGGCGATTTCCCTGGTGATGCTGGTCTGCTCCGACAATTTCTCGGTCACCAGCGATTCAACCTTCGCCATTTCCACGAAAATGCCCATGCCACCCTCCTGTCACAGCCGGAAGATAAGATCAGTGAGAGAGATTTTCAATAACCTTCCTCACCCCACCTTCTCCCGCCCCTCGGTCGCCAGCCGGTCCGCGCGTTCGTTCATCTCGTCCCCGGAGTGCCCGCGCACCCATTTCCATTCGATCTCATGCGGCTTCGCGGCATCCAGCAGCCGCCGCCACAGATCCATGTTCTTCACCGGATCGCCGGTCGAGGACCGCCAGTTCTTCCGCACCCAGCCGGTCATCCAGCGCGTGATCCCGTTCTTCACGTATTCGCTGTCGGTATACACCACCACTTTACTGGGTTTTTTCAACGCCTCCAGCGCGGCGGCGGCGGCGGTGAGTTCCATCCGGTTGTTGGTGGTCGCGGTATCGCCGCCGGACAATTCCTTCTCCGCGCCCTTGAAGCGCAGGATCGCCCCCCAGCCGCCGGGACCGGGATTGGGCCTGCACCCGCCATCGGTCCAGATCTCGATCCGCGGCTCAGAGTCCATAGGCGTGCCCGTCCCGCGCCGCGCGGTGAAAGCGCAACCGGCTCACGTATTCCATCGGGTCCTTGCGTGTCACCAGGGCGCCGTCCGGGGTGTTCAGCCAGTCGTACAGCCGGGTCAGCAGGAACCGCAGCGCCGCCCCCCGGCACAGCACCGGCAGCGCCGCTTTTTCGTCCGGGGACAAGGGCCGGATCGCTTCATAGGCGCTCAGCAGCGCCTGGCCTTTCGTGACATTGAAGGAAAAATCCGGCTCGAAACACCAGGCGTTCAGGCACACCGCCACGTCGTAAGCCAGGAAATCCGTCGCCGCGAAGTAAAAATCGATCAGTCCGGACAGGCGGTCCTCCAGGAAGAACACGTTGTCGGGAAACAAATCCGCGTGGATGTGCCCGGCGGGCAGCGCGGCGGGCCATGCCGCCAGGACCTCGGCCAGGGCTTCATCCAGTTCCGCCATCAAACCCGGCCGCACCTCATCCGCCCGCGCCCGTGAGCGGTCCAGCAGCGGACGCCATCCGTGCGCGCCCAGGGCGTTCTGCCGTTTGGGCGCGTAACCGGCGCCGGCGAGGTGCAGTCTGGCCAGTGCCGCCCCCACCGGCCCGCAATGCGCGACGCGCACCCGGCGCGGCCACACCCCCGGCAGGAACGTGGTGATCGCGGCGTGGCGTCCAGAGAGCGTCCGCAACGCCTCTCCGTCCCGTGCCCGCACCGGTCTGGGGCAGGTGATGCCCCTGCCCACCAGATGCTCCATCAGCCCCAGGAACCACGGCAGATCGGCGGGGTCCACCCGCTTTTCATACAAAGTGAGAATGAAATCGCCGCTGGTGGTTTTCAGCGCGTAATTGGAGTTCTCCACCCCCTCGGCGATGCCGCGAAACGCGACCATCGAACCGATGCCGTAGTTGGTCAGGAACGCCGCCAGCGCCTCATCGGTGACTTCGGTGTAGACGGCCATGGGCCGGGACGCTCAGTGCGTCCAGTTCTCATACCGGTGATAGTTGAAATTATCGGCGTAGGCCTGGGTCCGCACCCGGCGTTCGCGGGGCAGTTCGACCTCGTACGGGATGCCGTCGCGTTCGGCATAGGCGATGGCTTCTTCCTTGGTGGAGAAGCTGAGCCGCACCTGTTCCTGTGTGTCGCCGCCGCCGATCCAGCCCATCAGGCGGTCGGCGCGTTGGGGCGCGTCGGAGCGCCAGGTCAGCACCCACTCGCCGCCCGCCCGTCCGGACTGCATGGCATTCTTCGGCGGCAGATAGATACGGGCCCGCATGGAAACGCTCTCCAACAATACATGGTCGGGGCGGCGGGACTCGAACCCACGACCTCCTGTACCCAAAACAGGCGCGCTACCAGGCTGCGCCACACCCCGACTGACCACCCCAACCTATGGACCTCGCCGCCTGGAAGCAAGGGCCGGGCCCCTCTCCACGAAGAATAAGGGGTGGGTTCCAAGGGCGAGCCTTTGGCGGGTGGTCCAGGAGGGCGGCGCCCTCCTGGCGGGGTCACGGGGCGGAGCCCCGGATTGCTTTCCCCAGACGATCGCCCCGCGTCGATCGTTCGCGATCATGCATCCTTCATGATTCAGGAAGCTCCGCGTCCTGCCCTGGCCATGCTCCGCATGACGGGCTCCGCCCCCTTGGCCCCCCGCCAAAGGCCCGCCTCTGGAAACCCTCATCTGGCTGGGCGCAATCCCATCGCCAGGGAGGTTTCATCCATGCGTGCGTCGTAGACGAAGCCTTTTTTCGATGCCCATGTGTTGATGGTGAAATAAACCGGGATGACGCCCATGTCGGCGACGGCGGCCTCGGCGGCCCGCGCGTACAGTCCCTCACGCCGCGGATCGTCCATGGTGCGCAACGCCTCCCCCAGCACGGCGTCGAAGGCGGCGTTGGACCAGCGGCCCCGGTTGGAAGGGCCCATGCCGGTTTTCGGATCATACGTGGCCATCAACGCGACCAGCGGCGAGGACGCCTCACCCGAGCCAACCCAGCCCGACAGGATCATGCTGAAATCCAGCTTGCTCCCCCGGCTGAACAAAATCGCGGCGGGCATGGTCTGCACATCGGTGCGCACCCCGATCCGCGCCAGCATCTGCCCCACGGCCTGCGTCACCTGCGCGTCATTCGGATACCGGTCATTCGACCCGGCCAGAATCACGCTGAACCCGTCCGGCCAGCCCGCCTCCTTCAACAGCGCCTGCGACTGGATCGGATCGTAGGGCAGGGGCTTCAGGACAGCACTGGCGCCCGCCGTGCCAGGAGGCGTGTACTGACCGGCGGGCTTCGCCTGACCGCTCAACAACCGCTCGGTCAGCGCCTGACGGTTGATGGCGAGGCTGACAGCGCGGCGGACACGGGCATCGCGCAGCGGATTACGCTCCATCTTGTCGCCCCTGGAATCGCTGATCCCAGGCGACACATCGCGCGCCGAGTCCATGTGCAGATAAACGATGCGGCTTGAATCGCACTCATGCAGAGCGAGATTCGGCGTGGCGGCCAGACGGGCGCGGTCGATGCCCGGCACGCCCTCCATCAGATCCACGTCGCCAGACAGGATCGCGGCGACACGGGCTCCGTCATTGGCGATGGGGCGGCGGGTGACGCGCTCCCACGGTTCGGCGCCGCCCCAGTATTTGTCGTTGCGCGCCAGCGTCAGATGGTTGGCGGCGATCCATTCGACGAAACGATACGGGCCGGTGCCGATGGCGGCGAGGCCGCTGTTGAAGTCCGAGGACGATTTCCCCTCGGCGGCGCGTCTGGACACGATGGCGATGGAGCCCATGTCCACCGGCAGGGTGGGCGCCGGTCCCTTGGTATGGATACGCAGGGTCAGCGTATCCACGATTTCGGTCCGCGCCACGAGCTTGGTGTACTGCGCGTAGGAAGACGGGCTGTTCGGCACGTTCGGCGCGCGGGCAATGGAGAACGCCACATCGTCCGCAATGAAGGGCGTGCCGTCATGGAACAAGACGTTGGGGCGGAGTTTGAACTCCCACACATCCTCGCCAACCGTGGTCCAGGTCAATGCGAGGCCGGGTTTCAGATGGCCGCGCGCGTCTATCTTCGTCAAAGTGTCGAAGATGTGCCGGTAAACGGCGGTGTTGGGCGAATAGACATGATAATGCGGGTCGATCGAGCTGGCGTCGGTCCGCACCGCCATCTTCACCTCCGCCGCGTGCGCGGCACAGGAGACCAGCGCGGTCAGCGCGAGCGCGAAACACCGCATCTCAGCGTCCCTTGAACGCCGGTTTCCGCTTCTCGAAGAACGCCGCCCGCGCCTCGGCCGCGTCATCCGATTTCGACAGGGCGACGGTCATGTTCTGCTCGAACCGGTAGCCATCGCGCGGCGGCATGTGCATGGTGGTGTTCATGGACTGCTTGGCGTAACGCATCGCCAGAGGGCTTTTCGAGGCGATCCCGGTGGCGAGTTTCATCGCCTCCGGCATCAACTGGTCCAAAGGTACACTGCATTCGATGGCGCCGACACGGTACATCTCCTCGGCCGGCACGCGCCAGCCGGTGTAGAACATGCGCCGGGCGCGGGAACGGCCGAAGAATTGTTGCAGCATCGCCGCTCCGCCCATCAGGCCGATGTCAATCTCCGGCATCCCAAACACGGCATTGTCAGAGGCGAGGATGATGTCGCAAGACGCCGCCAGCGCGAAACCCGCGCCAAGAGCTGGGCCGTTGACGGCGGCGATGACGGGTTTGGCGCACTCGCTGATGGCATTGAACATCTCCCGCACCAGGCGGTTGAACGCCCAGTACTCGCCAGGCGTTTCCCCCGTGGGGCGGCTTTTCATGTCGGCGCCCGCCGAGAACATCCGGCCAAAGCCGGTCAGGATCGCCACCCGCACATCGTCGCGGTCGGTGAAGGAGTCGAAGGCGGCGATCAGTTCATGGCGCAACTGGTCACTCTGCGCGTTCACCGGCGGACGGTCCATCATCACGGTGGCGATGAAATCACTGATCGTGACCTTGACGACGGGCTCCATGGCGGTGTCCTCCGGTTATGGGTTTGAACGAGGGATGTGCCATGGGTTCACGGCATGGTCCAGCATGTGTGAGGAAGTCCGGTGCGCGCGATACTCATGATTTTGATCGGCCTCTCCCCCTGTACCGGACCGGTCTGGGCGCAGTCGGCGCCTGAGATGGGCTCGCCAGAAGCCGCCTTCGCCGCCGAGGCGCCGCGCGCCGCCAAACCACCCGCCGCACGGGCGCGCCCGGAGGCGGTGCCGGGGGGCCCAATCCGCCTGTCGAAGAACGCGATCGCCCTGCTGCGGGCGCATTACCAGGGCGACAAGGTGCCGCTGATCCCGCATCCCTTCCGCGCCCGCCTGGACGCGGCACTGGTGGCGGGAGACAGCGCCAGGGTGGAGGCGGTGAAAAAGGAACTGGTGGCGGCGCGCGGCCTGGTGATGGCGCTGGCGTGGGAGCAATCCCGTTTTGTCGCCACCGGCGGCGTCGGCATCGCGGAACTGCACGCGCGCGACATCGCGGCGACCAATTCCACCGGAGTCGCGGAAACGGCGGCGATGCTGTGGCTCTACGCGGTCGCCGTGACCATGACCGACGGGCACAAATGCGCCGATCCGGCGGCGAAGGACGCGTATCTGGACAAGCTGCGCGGTCCGGCCTTCGACACCGTGCTTCGCATCCTGCGCGGCCTGCCCGACGCACGGGTAACGGCGATGCGCGATCTGGCGATCCAGTTAGAGAACCGCCTGAGCCCGGACCGCGCCGATGATACGATGTGCCGCGTGGAGGGCGGGAAGCCCGAGGTAAAGCCGGAAACCGTCTGGCGGCCGGAGGCGTCACGGACACGGACGATGCTCCAGAAGCACCTTACCGCCTTCGCCGCCGTGGCGCGGGCGAAACAGGCATCCGAGACGGCGCCACGCCGGTAAAACCAGGGCTCCGCCCCTGGACCTCATCCATCAGGGCTCCAATGGATGGTTTCCAAAGGCGAGCCTTCATGCGGAGCATGCCCAGGGCATGACGGCGGAGGTCCAGGAGGCGGCGCCTCCTGGTGGGTTTCAGGGCAAAGCCCTGACTTTTTTTCCTTCAGCCGATTACCCTGCCCAGACACGAAGTAAGACAGCGCGTCCCACGTTTAAACGTGAAAACTCTCCCCGCACCCGCAACGGCCTTTTTCGTTGGGGTTGACGAAGGTGAAGCCTGACGTCAGCGCCTTCACCTCGTAATCCATCACGGTGCCGATCAGGAACAACGACGCTTTCCGGTCCACCAGCACGGTCAGATCCTTGTCCTTCACCACCTCATCGCCCGGACCGGGTTCATCGGCCCAGGACATGTCGTAGGCGAGGCCGGAACAGCCTTTGGTGTTGACGCTGATGCGCAGCAGTTTGCCCTGCTGGCCGGATGCGTAAAGCTTGCGCAACCGCTCCGCCGCCGCGTCGGACAGCGTCATCAGCGGCGGCAGCACGCGCGGCTTGCGGGGCGTGGTGATGGTGGTGCTCATGA
>JAYVCG010000339.1:0-6499 GCA_043750075.1 Acetobacteraceae bacterium
GCAGATCGCGTCACACGTCGCTGAAAGTCACGAAATCCCCAAGAAGCTGGCGGAGGCGGTGCTCGACGACATGATCGCCGCCACCGCGCGGCATTTACAGCAGGGCGACAAGGTCCGTCTGACGGGCCTTGGCATCTTGCAGGTGCGGGAACGCGCGGCCCGCATGGGCCGTAACCCGGCCACCGGGGAGGCCATCAAGATCAAGGCCAGCAAGAAGATCGCGTTCCGGCCGGCGAAGGAGTTGAAAGAGTCGGTCTGACCGGCTGCGTATCGCGGGCAAACGACCCGGAAGATGCTCCGGCGTCTTCCGGGTTTTTTGCTGTCCGCGTTCTCGCGGGGCGATGGCCGCGGCGCGGTGCCGGTGCGGAAAGCGCGCCTGTGTCCGGGCCGCCAGAAAGATTTTCACCACGGAGATCACGGAGAACCACGGAGACACACGGAGAGTCTGCCGTGAAACGCGGCACGGGTCACGATGCTGTCCTTCTCCGTGGTTCTCCGTGATCTCCGTGGTGAAAACCTTCGCGGCCGCGGGAGCACACGCGGATTTTCGGATGGAGACTCAGGCGTCCCGTCTGACCAGCACCAGATCGAACGTGATGCAAACGGGATTTTCGCCCCGCGCGAGACGGCCCTCATGCACGCGGCCCATCATGTCCACGGACATCACGTCGAGCGTGGCGATGCCGTCACGCACTTCGCCCCCTGTCACCAAAACCTCGGTGGCGTGATCGGGGACAACGCGCCCATCGGCGAACCGCGTGCCCACCAGACTGCCGAGACTGCCCTCGATCACCGCGCCGGGCATGGCGTGCGCACGGGCGATCGTTTCGATAGCGGTAATGATGTCAACGTTGGGCCGCACGCGGGCGAGGATGGCGCCGGCGCCCGGCACGGAGCGGCCCATGGGCTGAAACAGGGTGAAATTCGTTTCAGCGTCTTCAGCCGTCGCGAGGCGGAGATCGTCGAACCCCCAGGCCTCGACCTCCACCGCCGCGGCCAGGATCGTCTGGTCATTCAGGATGTGCCCGCCGCGCCGCCGTCCATCGGCCTCGGTCCAGGCCGCGTGGCAATGCAGAAAAGGTTTTTCCGCGTGCCAGCCGAACGTGGCGCGGGCGTGCGCGATGCGTGTTGTTCCCTCTGGCGCGCGTGGGGCAGAGAAATACGCGGCGTGCGAGGTATCAGGCGCGTGCGCGGGCATCACATGGCGGAACGGGTTGACCGCCGCCCCGGTGAACCGCGCCACCGCCGCCTGGAATCCGGCGGCGGCGAGGGGGGCGGTCAGGCCATCCAGCAGGCTCACGCCCGGCGCCACGGTAAACATCAGGCGCCGCGCGTGACCCGCGAAACTGTCGATCCGGTCTGGGTGAACGGGACCGGGCTGGCGTAATCCACGCATCAGGACGCCACCACATGGCCTGAAACAGCGTGGTCCGCGACAGCGGCACGCGCGCGTCCGGCCGGTTCCAGAACGGCGCCTGGCGGGCCGCGCTCGTCCGGACGGGTGCCGGTGCTGTCCCGGCGAGGGATGAACATGGCGTGAATTCCCGCATTGCCTGGCGGGCAGCGTAACGCCATGCTGGCCCCGCTGAAAGCCAGGGAGACTCGCGATGCTGGTGCTGGTGGTGGGGCCAAGCGGCGCCGGCAAGGATTCGCTGCTGAACGCGGCGCGGAATGTGTTCCAGGACGATTCTCGCATCCATTTCGCCCGCCGCGTCATCACCCGCCCGCCCGATCCACTTGGCGAGAACCACGAATCCGTGACCGGAGCCGCCTTCGCCGCCCGCGCGTTCGCGTTGTCGTGGCCGGCGCATGGCCTGTCCTATGGCATCCCCGCCGAGGCCCTGGCGGCGGCTCCGGTGGTGATCGCCAACGTCTCCCGCGGCGTGATCGCGCAAGCGGCGGAGCGCCATCCGGTGCGGGTGATCGCGGTCACCGCCCCCGCCGCCGTCCTGGCCACGCGGCTGGCCGCGCGCGGGCGGGAGGACGCCGCCGATGTCGCCCGCCGTCTGGGCCGCGCCGCGGCAATCCCGGAAGGGGTGGCGGTTGAGACGGTGTGGAATGATGGAAGTCTGGCAGAAGGGGTGGAACGGTTCGTCAGCGCGGTGCGGCGGGTGGTGGAACGGGTGATCATCTGAAGGAAGCGGTCAGGGCTTTGCTCTGAAACCCACCAGGAGGCGCTGCCTCCTGGACCTCCGCCAAAGGCTCGCCTTTGGAAACCTTCCATTGGAGTCTTAATGGGATGGGGCCAGGCGTCATGCGACGCATGCCAGTGGCATGACGCGGGACGAAGCCCCGGACTTGCCTCACTCAAATATTTCTGTTATTCTGGAAATATGGAATCGACGGATGCCGCCACCGCCTTCGCCGCCTTGTCCCAGGAAACACGGATCGACCTTCTGCGCCTGCTGATCGCTCAGGGTTCCAATGGCCTCCCCGCCGGGGACATCGCCCATCATCTGGGTGTGCCGCCCTCGACGCTGTCCTTCCATCTCACGGCGCTGGAACGCGCGGGCCTCACCCAGTCCACCCGCCAGGGCCGGCACATCATTCACGCCGCGCGGATCATGGGCCTGCGCCGCCTGCTGGAGTTCCTGACCGAAACCTGTTGTGGCGGCCGCCCCGAACTGTGCGGCGATCTCGCCCGCCTGCTGCCCGAGGAGAACCCAGGCATGACCCCCGCCTTCAACGTGCTGTTCCTGTGCACGCACAACGCCGCCCGCTCGATCATGGCCGAGGCGATCCTGAACAAGACCGGAGGGGGCCGCTTCCACGCCTACTCCGCCGGATCGGAACCGCACGCCCAGCCGAACCCGGAGGTAATGGCGAAACTCGACGCGCTTGGCCATGACACGCGCGCGTTACACAGCAAGTCCTGGCATGGGTTCACCGGCCCGGACGCGCCGCGCATGGATTTCGTCATCACGTTGTGCGACACGCCGCGCGGGCAAACATGCCCGGATTTCGGCGATCTCGCGGTCACCGCCGCCTGGCCGCTGCCCGATCCCGCCCAATTCACCGGGAGCGATGTCGAACGGGCCTCGATGCTGAACATGTTGCATGCCAGCCTGTGGCGGCGGATCGGGATTTTCACCGCTCTGCCGTTCGCCGCGCTCGACCGGATGGCGATGAAGGCGCGGCTGGATGAACTCGCCGGGGACGGACATGCGGCCATGCCGGGAGGGCGCTGAACATGCGTGTTGGCATCAATGGCATGGGCCGTATCGGCCGTCTGGCGTTGCGCGCCGCGATGGGCGGGATCTGGCGCGCGCCGGACGATCCGCGGGCGGAAAACCGGCTGGACGTGGCGCATGTCAACGAGATCAGGGGCGGCGCCGCGACCACCGCGCATCTGCTGGAATTCGACAGCGTGCATGGCCGCTGGCGCGAACGGTTCGGGTGCGAGGAGGGCCGCGCGCTGCTGATCAGCGGGCATCGCATCGGGTTCAGCGATTCCCCCACCCCCGGCGACGTGCCATGGGCCGCGCTCGGGTGCGACATCGTGCTGGAATGCACGGGCAAATTCGTCACTGCCGAGCGGTTACAATCGTATTTCGCCCAGGGGGTGAAGCGGGTGATCGTGGCGGCGCCGGTGAAGGATGGGGGGGCTTTGAACATCGTGGTCGGGGTCAATGACCATCTGTACGATCCGGCTCGCGACCGGCTGCTGACGGCGGCGTCCTGCACGACCAATTGCCTGGCGCCGGTGGTCAAGGTGTTGCACGAGGCGATTGGCATCCGGCACGGCCAGATCACCACCATCCACGATCCGACCAACACCAACGTGGTGACGGATGCGCCGCACAAGGATTTGCGGCGGGCACGCTCGGCGCTGCTGTCCCTGGTGCCCACGACGACGGGCAGCGCCACGGCGATCGCGCTGATCTATCCCGAACTGGAAGGCAGGCTGAACGGTCATGCCGTGCGCGTGCCGGTGCTCAACGCCAGCCTGACCGATTGTGTGTTCGAAATGAAGCGTCCGGTCACGGTGGAGGAAGTGAACGCCTTGTTCCGTGACGCCGCCTCTGGTCCGCTCGCCGGGATTCTGGGGTTCGAGACACGGGCGCTGGTGTCCGCCGATTACGTCAACGACACGCGCAGCGCGATCGTGGACGCGCTCAGCACGATGGTGACGGATGGGACGATGCTCAAGGTGTACGCGTGGTACGACAACGAGGTGGGATACGCCTGCCGCATGGTGGACCTCGCCAGCATCGTCGCGCGGAGGGGCGTGTGATGGGCGGCGCGCGGAATTACGCGATCGTCACCGCCAGCTATTGGGGGTTCACCCTGACCGATGGCGCGCTGCGGATGCTGGTGCTGCTGCATTTCCACGGGCTGGGATACACGCCATCCATGCTGGCGGTGCTGTTCCTGCTGTATGAGGCGGCGGGGATTTTCGCCAATCTGGGCGGCGGCTGGCTCGCCACGCGGTTCGGCATTCCGCGCATGTTGATGACCGGGCTGTCGTTGCAAATCCTCGGACTTCTGCTGCTCTCCGCGCTCGATCCCGCGTGGAGCGCCGGCGTGTCCATCGCCTGGGTTGTCGCCGCGCAGGGGATTTCCGGCGTGGCGAAGGACTTCACGAAAACCGCGTCCAAATCCGCGATCAAGGCCACGTCCGAGAGCGGTTCGGGCCAGTTGTTCCGCTGGGTCGCGTGGTTCACCGGATCGAAGAACGCCATGAAGGGCGTGGGATTCTTCCTTGGCGGGTTGTTGCTGGAAAGCATCGGCTTTCGCGCCGCGCTGTGGCTGATGGCGGCGATCCTGGCGGGCGTGCTCGTGCTGGTGGCGGTCAGCCTGCCGCGGACCCTTGGCAAGGCGAAGGCGTCGCGATCGTTCCGGGAATTGTTCGCCAAAACGCGCGCGATCAATCTGATGGCGGCGGCGCGGATTTTCCTGTTTGGCGCGCGCGATGTCTGGTTCGTGGTTGGGTTGCCGGTATTCCTGTACGGCCAGGGCTGGCGTTTCACGCAGGTGGCTGGGTTCATGGCCAGTTGGACGATTGGCTACGGCCTCGTGCAGGCGCTGGCGCCCTCGGTGATCCGGCGCGGCGCGGACGGATTGTCGCGGGAGGTGCCGGAGGCGCGGCTCTGGGGCGCCGTGCTGACCGCTGTTCCGCTGGTCCTCGCGGCCGTGCTGAGCTTCGCGCCCGTCGCGCGGCCCGATCTGGTGATCGTCGCCGGGCTTGGCGTGTTCGGGTTCGTGTTCGCGGTGATCTCCGCGTTGCATTCCTATCTGATCCTCGCTTACGCCGGATCGGCGAAGGCCGCCGAGGATGTGGGCTTTTACTACGCCGCCAATGCCGGAGGACGGTTGATGGGCATCATCCTGTCGGGCGTGCTGACGCAAATCGGAGGGCTGGCGGCCTGTTTATGGGGTTCAGCGGCGATGCTGGGCCTGTGTCTGGCGATCACCTGCTTCCTGCCGGTTTCCCGCCCGGCCCGTTCCGTGACGGTCTGACGCGGCTTCTTTCTCCAGCAAGGGATCATTCATGGATCAGGCCGTCGCGCCCGCCCGTTCAGCTTCCGGGTTTGGAGTATTCGAGCGTTACCTCACGCTGTGGGTGGCGTTGTGCATCGTCGCGGGCATCGCGCTTGGCGCGCTGATCCCCGCGCCGTTTCAGGCGTTGGGCGGGTTGAGCATCGCCCGCGTCAATTTGCCGGTGGCGGTGCTGATCTGGCTGATGATCGTGCCGATGCTGCTGCGGGTGGATTTCGGCGCCATCGCTTCCGTCGCGCGGCACTGGCGCGGGATCGCGGTAACTCTGGGCATCAACTGGCTGGTCAAGCCGTTCTCGATGGCGGTGCTGGGGTGGGTGTTCATCCGGGGGGTGTTTCATCCGTATTTGCCCGCCGATCAGATCGACAGTTACATCGCCGGACTGATCCTGCTGGCGGCGGCGCCTTGCACCGCGATGGTGTTCGTGTGGTCCAATTTGTCCGATGGCGATCCGAACTTCACTCTCAGTCAGGTGGCGTTGAACGATGCCATCATGATCGTGGCTTTCGCGCCGCTGGTTGGATTGTTGCTTGGGTTGTCCGCCATCACGGTGCCGTGGGACACGCTGTTTCTGTCGGTGGTGCTGTATATCCTGATCCCCGTGGTGGCGGCGCAGCTCTGGCGGCGTGTGCTTCTGGCCCAGGAGGCGCTGGAGAGGACGTTGCGGGCGTTGCAGCCGGTGTCGCTGGTGTCGCTGCTGGCGACCCTGGTGTTGCTGTTCGGGTTTCAGGGGCGGCAAATCCTGGACCAGCCGCTGGTGATCGCGATGCTGGCGGTGCCGATCGTCATTCAGGTGTATTTCAACGCGGGTCTGGCGTACTGGCTCAACCGGGCGTGCGGGTCGGCGCATGCGGTGGCGGCGCCCTCGGCGTTGATTGGGGCGAGCAATTTCTTTGAACTCGCGGTGGCGGCGGCGATCAGTTTGTTTGGGTTTCATTCGGGGGCGGCGCTGGCGACCGTGGTGGGGGTGCTGGTGGAGGTGCCGGTGATGCTGTCCGTG
>JAYVCG010000340.1:0-4095 GCA_043750075.1 Acetobacteraceae bacterium
ATCCCCGCCGCCGATCTGGGCCAGCGCGAGCACCTGCTGGTGGCCGCGTTCCTGCCCTATCTGATCCTGTTCGCCCGCACCCTGGACGGCACGCGGCCCCCGGTCACGGCTTCCGTGGCCGCCGGTGTTCTTGCCTCTCTCGGCTGTGCGCTGAAACCGCAATACGGGCTGGCCTTCGCGGCGCTGGAGCTGGTGGCGCTGCGCTACCGGGTCTGGCCATGGCGGGTGGCGCCCCTCGCCGCGGGCATCACGCTCGCGGGCTACATCGCGCTGGTCGCGTTCCTGTGCCCGGCCTATCTGCGCCGCGCGGTGCCGCTGGCGCTGGCGCTGTACGGCGCCACCGATGTCTCGTTCCTGACGCTTCTGGGCGACAGCGCGGCGCTGCTGGCCGCCGAGGGGCTGGCGCTGTTCCTCTGGTGGCGCCACCGTCACGACCTGCCGCAGCGCCATCTGCTGCTGACCGGGGTGGTGTTCGCCATCACCTCCAGCGTGATCTGCTTCATCGACGGCAAGGACTGGTTCTACCACCGCCTGCCCGCCACCGTGGTCACCGTCCTGGTGCTGATCCTCTGGTCCGCCGCCATCATCCGCGACCGTTTGATCGACCGTCCGGCGGGTATGAGCCGCATTCCCCGCCGCGGCCTCGCGGTGGCCGTGATCGCCGTGCTGCTGTTCGGCCTGTCCGCCGCGCGGCGCCTGGAAGCCGAGATGCAACAGGCGGTCGAGCCCAAACAAACCACCGTGGCGCGGCTGGAGGCACTGATCCGCCGCGAACACGCCCGCACCTACATCGCCTTCTCCGAATGGATCGCCCTCGGCTTCCCCGTCGTCAACAACACCGGCGTCGCCTGGGCTTCGCGCTTCGACTCGATGTGGGCGCTGAAAGGGGAATTGTGGCGGGCGCGCTTCGATCCCGGCACGGCGAAAGAATGGCCCGTCGCGCGCTGGGTCACGCACGACTTCATCGCCGGTTGCCCCGACATCGCCGTGGTCGATACGCGGGAGAAAACGAATTACATCACCATCCTCAGCGCGTCCGAGCCCGCCTTCGCGCGCGCCTGGTCCCGGTATCGCCAGATCGCGGCCTTCGACGGGCTGACGATCTACCGGCGCGGGAAGGGGGGATGTGTCGATCCCTGGGTCGCCGCGGAAGCTCTCCCCCCCGCGGTGGCGGTGCGGTAGCGGCGATCGCGCGCCTCTGATTGGTGCTCGCGCCTTTTCCTGAAATGTACTTCTCGCCCTCCAACCATGCCGAGACATGGCGCGACATCTGGGCGTACATGACCATCCCGGCGTTGCGGGAAATCCTGGTCATCCGCACGGCATCCGTGGGCGTGGAACTGCTGCGCCGTGGCGAGGATGGCGCGTGGCCTGAACAACCCCTCGTGCTCACCGGCGGAACTTTCACCCTGTCGAGCATTGGTCTGACCCTGCCGGTTTCCGCGCTGTACCGGGGCACCGGCATGGCGGAACTGACCTGACCGCATGGGTCAGGCCATGAGATCATGTTGAAAAAATTGCCCTGATCTGTCACTCTTTCTGAGACGCACTGCCCCTCCTGACCGCGACGCCGCCTTCGCGCGTATTCCGCGACTTTCGAAAGGGTTGTTTCCATGTTCTCGCAGCCGAAATCCGCCGCGCGGTTCGTTGTCCCCGCCATTTGCGCCGCTCTGTCGCTACTGGGCACGAACGGGGCAAAAGCCCAGGATTTGAGTGGGATCATGCGGCAGAACATGGAGTTTGACGCGGCGATGGGCGCGCGGCTGGGGGCGTTGCAGGCTCAGAACGCCGCGGGCCAGCAGGCGTTGTGGCAGAATTATTTGCGTCAGAATGGCCCGTGGCTCCAGCAGCAATACGCCGCCACCGGCGCCAGCCGGCAAATGAGTTTCGAGCAGTTCGCCTACTACAACATGATGACCGCCAACGGCACCAACGTCGCGGGCGGCCTCCAGGCGCAACGGGACCAGTTCGAGGGCGGGCAGCAGGCCGCGCGCACGCAGCGGGAGGGTGGACAGATCGCCATCGACGCCATGCGGGAAAACGGCCGCCGCCAGAGCGAGGCGGTGGGCAACTGGACCCAGGGCGCCATCAACGGCAACGCCCAGTACATCAACCCCCAGACCGGCACGCCGCAATGGATGCCCTATCACGCGCCTGGGCAGGTGCAAAATCATGGTGGCACCAGCTATGTGCAGACGCCGAATGGTCAGTATTATCAGCAGCAAGGCAATTACTGGGTGCCGATGCAGCCCACGGGACGGTGAAGCGTTTTCCGGTTGGGGAAAACTGTGCTGTTTGCCTGACCTGAAGGGAAATGCTTCAGGGCGATCATGGGAGGAAAGAAAGAACGGGGCGCTGCCCCGCGCCCCGCGTCATGCCCCGTCATGCGTCGCATGACGGGCCGAGCCCCTGGACCTCATCCATCGGTGCCCCCTGTTTACGCCGCCCCGCGCAACCTCGGGTCCAGCGCGTCGCGGATGCCATCGCCCAGGAGATTGAACGCCAGCACGGTCAGCGTGATCGCGCCGCCGGGGAACAGCACCAGCCACCACGGCGGCACCAGGCCCGCGTTCAGCGAGTCGGCCAGCATGTTGCCCCAGGTCGGCATGGGCGGCGGAATGCCGACGCCGAGAAAGCCAAGCGAGGCCTCAATGATGATCGCGACCCCCAGATGCGTGGTCGCCAGGATCAAATAGGGCGCCACGCATTGCGGCAGGATATGCCGCAGCATCATACGCTTATGGGAGGCACCGAGACCGCGCGCGGCCTCCACATAGGACATTTCCTTCAGGGACAGGACGACAGCGCGGATGACCCGGCCGCCGAACGGTATTCGGGTGATGGCGATGGCGACGATCACCGTGCCGAAACCGGCGCCAAGCGCCATTGAGATGGCCATGGCCAGGATCAGGTCGGGGAAGGATTGCAGGAACTCCATGATCCGCTGGCTGAACAGATCGAACCGCCCGCCGAAATAGCCGCACGCCAGCCCCCAGAAGGCGCCGAACGTGGTGCCCAGTACGACGGCCGAGACCGCGACGGTCAACGAGGCCCGGCTGCCGTAGATGACCCGCGACAGCGTGTCCCGGCCGATCTGATCGGTGCCGAACAGATGCTTTTCATCCGGCGGTTTGGTCATGGACCGGAAGTCGGATTTCAACGGCGGATAGGGCGCCAGCACGGGGGCGGCGAACGCCATGATCAGGATCAGCGCCGCGATGCAACCCCAGAAGAAGGACAGCGGCGAGCGTCTGGCGAAGGTCCGCAGCGTGTTCCACACGCGGCGCCCGCGGCTGTGATGAACGATGGCCTCGCCATCGGCGAGGGGCAGGGTGACGTCGCTCATTGGTAACGAATCCTTGGGTCCAGCCAGGCGATGGTGAGGTCGATCACGATGTTCAGCAGGACGAACACGCTGGCGTAGAGGAACACGAGGTTCTGCATGACGAACACGTCCCGCTCGTTCACCGCGCTGAACATCGCGTAGCCCAGACCGGGTGTGCCGAAGGCGCGCTCGACCGGGATGGAGCCCGCGAGGACAAAGCCCAGGAGAATGCCGGACAGGGTGATGACGGGGAGAAGGGCGTTGGGCAGGGCGTGCATCACCACCACCAGCCGGGCGCTGACGCCTTTGGCGCGGGCGGTGCGGACATAGTCCTCACGGATGACTTCCAGCAGGCTGGAGCGCGCCATGCGGGCGATGTAGGCCGCCTGTCCCAGACCGAGCACCAAAGCGGGCGGGAAGACGACCTGGAAATTGCCCCAGGGGTTTTCCCAGAACGACACGTTGGTCAGTGGCGGGCGGTAGCCGAACCAGAACAGCATCGCCAGGATAATGAGCATCCCCACCCAGAAGCCCGGCACCGCCAGGAACAGGATGCTGATGAAGCGCGCGATGTTGTCGGCGATGCTGTTCGGGCGCAGTGCCGAGACCAGCGCCACCGGAATGCCCACCAGCCACGACAGCATGACGGAAATAAGCGCGATCTCCGCTGTCAGCGGGCCGCGGCGCAGGATCATGTCGGCGACGCTTTCCGAGCGGAAGAACGACTGGCCGAACTTGCCGGAAAACACGTCGCGCATCCAGTTCAGGTA
>JAYVCG010000341.1:0-4538 GCA_043750075.1 Acetobacteraceae bacterium
GGCGATGGCCGCCTCCATCTGGGTTTTCAGGCGCACGCCCATGGTCCTCATGCCGCGCAAGGTCAGCCAGCAATCATCCGGGCTGGCATATTGCCCGAGGCCGCGGGCGGCCGCGTGCAGGGTCTGCCAGTCCTCATCATTGTTGACCGTGACGGTGCCGATCAGAATGTCGGAGTGCCCGGCGGGGTATTTCGTCGCCGCCTGGATCGAGACATCGACGCCATGTTGAAACGGCTGGAAGTGATGGATGCCCCAGGTGTTGTCCATCATGACTTTCGCACCACCGGCATGCGCGGCGCGGGCGATGGCGGGGATGTCCTGCACCTCGAACGTGTGGCTGCCGGGACTTTCCGTGTACACAACGGTGGTGTTGGGGCGCATCAGCGCGGCGAGCCCGGCCTCGCCGATTTCGGGCGCGTAATAGGTCGTCTCGACGCCGAAGCGTTTCAGCAGCCCGTCGCAGAAATTGCGCGCCGGTCCGTAGACGTGATCCGGCATCAGGCAATGATCGCCCGCATTCAGCCAGGCCAGCAGCGGCGTCGTCACGGCGGACAGGCCGGAACTGGTGATGAAGCAGCGCGTGCCGCCCTCCACCGCCGCCATCATGTCCTCCAGAGCCCAATGGGTCTCGGAGCCGCCAAGCCCGTAGGTCAGCACACGCTCGCCGCGGCGGGCCTGCATCGCCTGACGCTCGGCCACCGTCGGCACCAGCACGGTGGAGCCGCGGTGCAGCGGCGGGTTGACGAACCCATGCTCGTGCTTGCTTTTACGTCCGGTGTGGGAGAGTGTCGTGCGAAAGCCACGCTTTTTCGTATCGGTCATGCTCAGTGCGTCTCCACCGGTGTGTCGGAACGCCCGCCCCATTCGGTCCAGGAGCCGTCATAGACAGCGCCCTCGGGCAGGCCCGCGAGTTTCAGTCCAAGCGTCAGAATGCAGGCGGTGACGCCCGAGCCGCAGCTTGTCACCACGGGCCGCGTGCCGTCCACGCCCGCCGCGGCGAAGCAGGATTGCAGTTCGGCGACGGGCCGGAACGTTCCGTCCGCGTTGAGTAAATCCGTGTAGGGCAGGTTCGCCGCCCCCGGCATGTGGCCCGAGCGCATGCCCGCCCGCGGCTCCGGTGTGGCGCCCGTGAAGCGGCCTGAAGCGCGGGCGTCGAGCACCAGCTCCGTCTGTGCCGCCACATTGCTGAGAATGTCACCGACGCCGCGCAGCCGGGCCGCCCGGTAATCGGGCCGAAATGTCACAAGTTTTGACTGGGCCGGCGTCCCGGCTTCGCTGGCGCGGCCTTCCCTGATCCATTTCGGCAGTCCGCCATCCAGCACCGCCGCCTGGTCGTGGCCGAACAACCCCATCAGCCACCAGCCACGCGCCGCCGAGGCCAGGCCCTTCTGGTCATAAAACACGATCCGCGTGGCGTTGCCAACGCCCAGGGCGCCCATCAGTTTGGCGAAACGGCCAGGCGTGGGGACCATGTGGGGAAGGCTGGTGTCGGTGTCGGCGACCTCGTCGATGTCGAAATACCGGGCGCCGGGGATATGAGCGGTCAGGAATTCGGCCTTGCCGTCCTTGTTCTCGTTGGGCAGGTATTTGGTCGCGTCGAAAAGCACCAGATCGGGGCTGCCCAGAGCACCCGCCAGCCATTCCGTCGTCACGAGCGGTTTCATCGTGGTCCCTTTTCCGGTGGTCGTTCAGGAGGGAGTGTCTCAGGGCGCCGTGTGGAGTCAATCAGGGTTCCCGCCCTCAAACCCGCCAGGAGCGCCGCCGTGGCCTTTCACCCGTCCCGCAGCGCGATGGTGATGCGCCGGTTCTGCCTGCCCTTGTTCTCGATTTTCACCACCTGAACCGGCCCGATTTCCCCGGTGCGCGCCACATGCGTGCCGCCGCAGGGCTGCAAATCCACCAGCGTTTCCTCCCCGATCCGCATCAGCCGCAACCGGCCCGTGCCGCGCGGTGGTTGCACCGACAAAGTGCGCACGAGGCCGGGATCGGTGTCGAGCACCGCCTCCTCCACCCACTCGATCCGCACCGGATGATCGGCGGCGATCAGCGCGTTCAGCTCCGCCTCAATGGTTTCTTTCTTCGGCGGATCGGGCAGATCGAAATCCAGCCGTGAGCGGTCCGCGCCCACCGAACCGCCCGTCACCGCAGCGCCCTTGATCAAAGCGCACAACAAATGCATCGCCGTGTGCATCCGCGTCAAACGGCGGCGGCGGTCCGCGTCGATTTCGGCGCTGATTTCGGTGCCCGGCGCGGGCAGCGCGGCGCCCGGCGCGGGGATGTGCAAGATCGTTTCGCCCTCGCCTTTCACCGTATCGGCGATCGCGGCCTCACCGCCTGGCCAGCGCAGTACGCCGGTGTCGCCGGGCTGGCCGCCGCCGCGGGCGTAGAAGATGGTGCGGTCGAGCACGATGCCCTCCGGCGTGGCGGCGAGGACGCGCGCGGTGGTTCGCATCAGGGCGGGCTGGTCGAGGAACAGACGTTCGGTCATGCGGCGGGTCTTTCCGTGGTTAAGAACCTGTTGGACTGGTTCAGTTCCTCGTCGAGGGAGCGGATATCGCCGATGTCGTTGACGGAAGCCCCTTGTTCCACCGTGACGCCCTGATCCGAGAAATGCAGTCCGAAGAAACGCGCCTGGTAATCGTCGGCCTTCCGGCGTTCCAGCAGCAGTTCGAGTTCGCGCAACAAAAACAGACTGTGGGTCGCGATGAACACCTGAACCCCGCTGGCGCCGAGCATGACGATGATTTCCGCCAGACGCGCGATCAGGGCGGGGTTGAGGTTGGCTTCCGGTTCATCCCAGAACAGGCACCCTTGTTTCAGCAGCGTGCCATTGGCGATCAGGCGCGCGAGCATGCCGAATTTACGCATTCCCTCCGCGACCAGGGGCATTTCGATGCGGCCTTGCTTGCCCTTGAGGTAAAACCTTCCGTTGGAATCGAGTTCGATCTTCCCCCGCATCGCTTCCTCCAACGCGGAAAGAATGGGCGTGGCGGCATCGGTATCACGGCTGAGCGGTGCTCCCAGCAACTGGCAGGTGTCGCGCCAGGTTTCCTCGAACTCCAGATAGTGGCTGTCGTAGACGGACACAAAGTTGGGACAGAGCGTCAACAGTTCGCGGGTTGGGAAAAAGACAGGCGGGGTTTCAATCCATTGTCTTTTCACCCTGTCCAAAACGACTTCTTTTTGACTGTTGGCCGCGAAGCTGAAGGAGAGTGGACCCATGCCGGGACGGCACAGGATACTGACATCACAGCGCGCCCGCCCGCTTTGACGGCGTGTCAGACGGCCAAGGGTCTCGGGGCGGAAGACGTTGACCAGTTTCCTGGCCAGGCGGGATTGCAACGCGCTCTTTGCCGGTAGCGGGTCATTGGGCTTGCTTCCTTCCTCCCAACTGGCCGCGAGGACGGAATAAGCCATTTTCAGCAGATGCGTCTTGCCCGTGCCGTTCTCACCGACGAGGACATTCAGGTTCCGGCCAAATTTTAATTCCACATGCGAGAAGACGGTCAGATTGCTGATGGCCATTTGATCGATCCAGGATCCCATCCTCACACCATCACCCCCAACGCTCACGCGGCGATCTTTTCCGCACGGCTCAGAAACGACGCGTTCACCGCGCTGCGGGGCCGCGCACCCAGCCGTTCGTGCGCCAGGGACAAAGCGACGTCACGAAACCCGCCGCGCAGGGCTGCCTCGGTCAGGGTCCAGTCCACCACATCGCGTTGCGCGTGGCTGCCGCCGATGCGCCACAGATCGAAGCGCGCGGGCAGCAGCAGCGCCACCGCCTGTTCATGGGCGTTGCGGTGGAACGCCATCAACCCCTCGATCAGCGGCACGCCCACGGCGCGGTAGGTCGCGGCGGCTTCTCCCGCGCCCGCGGCGGTCTCGCGCATCGTGGCCAGGCGGTGTTCGGTCAGCGCCTCCCGCCCGGAGCGCAGTTCGGCCATGGCGGCGTGGAGGTCGTTGAACACGCCGTGGCGTCCGTCGGCGTGGCCTTCCCACAGCGGCAGCACCTCGGCCCACCGCTCCCCCACGTCGTGGCCAAGCGTGTCGAGCCGCCACAGCAGCGCCGAGGCGTTGGTCATGCTGACGCCCAGGGGCCGTTGCGTGGCGCGGATGGGTCCGTCGTAGAGCGCCAGGGCCGCGCCGTGCTGGCCCAGTTCGAGGTGAAACAAGGCTTTGTGCCACCAGATATGGGCCTGGTTGACGTGGCCTTTGGTGGACCACGACGCTTCCCGCGTGCTCATCCAGGCGAGGCCGTCCTCGGGCCGTCCGGTCATTTCCATGACGTGCGAGACCGTGTGATGCGGCCAGTGCATCAGCGGTTCCGCGTCGAGCACGGCGCGGGATTCGTCCTCGGCGCGGGCGTAATCGCCATTTTCCTCCAGCCCGAAGGCGTGGAACGCGCACAGCACCAGATGGCCCGGCATGTTCCGCGACCACAGCGGCAGGGCGCGCGCCGCGCGGTCGCGCATCCAGCGGACGCGGCCTTGTTGCAGATCGAGCAGCATCGCCACCTGATGCGCCACCGTATCGTG
>JAYVCG010000342.1:0-4443 GCA_043750075.1 Acetobacteraceae bacterium
GGCGCCGCCGGCAACAACGCCTCGGTCGTCGAGCGCGTGGTGCGGATGGTCACATACAGCGCGCTGTGGACCACGGAAGACCCCTACGACCTGCCCAGAAACTGGCCCGCGGCACGGTATTTCCAGCATGTCTTCACCAATGACCGGGCCAGCGTCGCCGCCTATGGCGGGCACGCCCGGCATTTGCCGCTGGCGGGGTCGGTGCTGTTCAACAGCCTGAAGCCGCTGGAACGGGACGCGGATTTTCGCCATGATCTGCTGTTCGTCGGCACCGGCTGGCCCAACCGCGTGGCCGACCTTAATCGCATCATCGCCCGCCTGCCCGCCAGCCTGTCGATGAAGATCGCCCTGGCGCCCAATCCCTTCATTCCCAAACCGGAACTGATCCGCGGCGATCTGGTGACGGACTGGCGCTGTTCGAACGTGGATCTGGCGCGGCTGGCCAATCGCAGCCGGGTGACGCTGACCCTGGACCGCACCTTCTCCTCCACCGAGGGCGCCGGGGAAGCCGGTTCCACCCCCCCGCCGCGCGTGTTCGAGGTGGCGCTCGCGGGCGGGTATCAGGTCTATCTGTCGGGCCGCTCCGAAATCGATCAGTATTTCGACATCCCCCAGGACATCCGTGTTTCCGGCACGCCCGACGCGGTGGCGAGCGACATCCTCCAGGCGCTCAACCGGCCGGAGGAGCGGATCAAAAGCGCCATCTCGGCCCGCGAGCGCGCGCTGCGGGAGCACACTTACGAGCATCGCACCCGGCACATCATCGATCAGTTCCTGAGCACCCCGCTTAACACGCCGCTGGCCCGGAAACCGCGCGCGGCGGTGAACGTCCTGCTGGTCGCGCATAACCAGCATGGTTACAAACCGGGCGGCGGCGTGGAAGTGTATCTTGAGCACTTCATGAACCTCGGCCCGGAATACGCCATCCACCGGCTGTTCCCGTTCGAGGACAACGCGCAACATTTTTACCGCGTGGTGGACGGGCGCGGCGCCGTGGTCGATTATCCCCTCGCCGCCCGGTCCGGCGAACATGCCTTGTTCGATACTGAACGCGAACAGGTTTTCGCGCGCATCATGGACGAGTATCACATCGGACTGGTGCATTTTCATCACCTGATCGGCCATCCGCTGAGCCTGCCGCTGCTGGCGGCGGCCTATGGCGTGCCGGTGCTGTGGACGCTGCACGATTATTTCCTGATCTGCGAGCGTTTCAATTTGCTCGATTACCAGGGAAAATATTGCGATATCGCCTCCAAATCCCCGACCCAGTGCGACATCTGCCTCAGCGCCACCAACGGTCTGCCCGTCGGCGCGCAGACAAGGCGGCGGAATTTCGTCGCGGGCCTGATCCCGCACATCGATTGTTTCATTTACAACACCGAATTTTCCCGCGATTACGTCCAGCGTCTCTACCCCGAGATCAAGCCCGCCCGCACCCGCGTGATCGAGATGATGCTGCCCGCGCCGCGCGCCGCGACGCGTCCGGTCTCCACTTCCCAACGGGCCTCCCAACGGACGCCGGGTAAACTGCGTGTCGCCATTCCGGGGAATTTCACCAAGGAAAAAGGCGGCGACGACGTGCTGCGCCTGATGAACATGATGCGCGACGATCCGGTGACGTTCACCATCATCGGCACCGTCAGGCCCGAACTGCAGGCCGGGCTGAAGGCGCTGAACCTCGCCAGCGTGACCACCATCGGGGAATACAATTTCCGCCTGGCGGTGTCGTTACTGGCCGATCACGATGTATCGCTGCATCTTTCCATCTGGCCGGAAACCTACCTCATTTCCCTCAGCGAATGCTGGGCGGCGGGCGTCGTCCCCATCGTCTATGGCCTTGGCGCGCCCGCCGGGCGGGTAACGCCGGGAAAAGACGGCTTCGTCGTCCCGCCCGGAGACATCGGCGCGGTGATCGAGCATATCCGCATGCTGGTTCACGATCCGGAACAGCTCGACACGCTCCGCGACGAAGTGAGAAAACGGCCCGTGACCGGCGTGCGGGAGCACTTCCACGAGATCAGGACGCTGTACGACGCACTGATCGCGGCCCGCCCGGCTTTGCCGCATGACGCGAAACCCTCGATCCTCACCAGAAGCTCCCGGATCGAGGGCGCCGAACTGTACCGCCGCGCCGATTCTCCCTTTTGGCATCTGGCGGACAATCGCTGGGACAGCGATCTGTCGGTTCCCGGACAGCCGCCGCCCACACGGTGGCTGGCGCAATTGCCCGCCGCCCGGCGCACGTTGCCAACCCGCGTTTTTCAGGAAGATCTGGTGGCGGACACCATTTTCCACATCGACCGCGTCGAGGCCGACGCGACACGGATCAGCCTGACGGCGCGGGCGGTCAGGGCGGCGCGGGAAGTGGTGATCCAGGGATGGGCGTTCACTTATGGCGAAGGGCCGCCGCGCGGCGCGTATCTGCGCTTTCAATCGGAGCACTGGACACGCTTCATCGAAGCCCATCTGGCCGAGCGCCCCGATGTACGCGAAGCCCTGGGCGACGAAAACTGCTCCTCGGCGGGATTTTACGTCAAGGCCATCATCAGCGAACTGATCCCCGCCACTTACAGGGTCACGCTGGTGCAGATCTACGATCAACGCGCCGTGCTGTTTCCGTTCGGCTTTGACCTGACCATCATCAATCCTTTTGAAAGCCCGGCCGTTCTCACCATCGATGCCCTGAGCGGCGATACAAACGCCATGCCCGGCCCCGGCACTTCCCTGGAGGAGGCGATGGGCAACGATGAAAGCCTGACGGATGACGGCGACATGGCGCTGGCTTCACCCGGTCAGAAAAAGAATCGCCGCAAAGCCCGGCATGTGTGACAGCCAAAAATTCCAGACTGCCCCCCCCCTCTGGCCCCCCCTCTCTCATGGCCCCCCTGACCCGCACTGGCCTGACGGCGCAACAGATCCTCGCCTCTGGCCCCCCCCTCTCTCATGGCCCCCCTGACCCCCGGCGCCGATCCGCGCTAATCACCCCCATGCGCATTCTTTTCATGGGCGACGTCGTCGGCCGCACCGGCCGCGACACGCTCGCCCGTCAACTCCCCACACTCCGTAAAACCCTGGCGATCGACCTCGCCATCGTCAACGCCGAGAACGCCTCGCACGGATTCGGGCTCGGACCGGACATGGCACAAAACCTGTTCGCGGCGGGCGCGGATGTCATCACGCTTGGCAACCACGCCTGGGACCGCAAGGAAATCATTCCGTTCATCGCCCAGAACCCGCGGCTGATCCGGCCGTTGAACTACCCGCCGGAAACGCCGGGCCAGGGCTGGGTCATCGTGGATGTCCCAGGAGGACGGCGGGCGCTGGTGTTGCAGGCGATGGGGCGGCTGTTCATGGACCCGCTCGACTGCCCCTTCCGCGGCACGGCGGACATCCTCGCCCGCTTTCGACTGGGCGGAGGAATGCACGCCATCGTCGCGGACATCCACGCCGAGGCGACCTCGGAAAAAATGGCCTACGCGCACATCTTCGATGGCCAGATGTCCCTCGTGGTCGGCACCCACACGCATTGCCCCACGGCGGACGCGCAGGTGCTGCCGGGCGGCACGGCGTTCCAGTCGGACGCGGGCATGTGCGGCGATTACGACAGCGTCATCGGCATGACCAAGGACAACGCCGCTCTCCGTTTCTGGCGCAAGATGCCCGGTGAACGCCTTGGACCCGCCGAGGGTGAGGCGACACTGTGCGGCGTGTTCGTGGAAACCGACGACACCACGGGCCTCGCGCGCCGGATCGCACCGGTGCGGGTGGGCGGACGGCTCAGTCAGGCGATGCCGGTGGCGTAGAGGCCCGCGGCGGTCCAGGGGAAAGCCATTCGTGTCCTGACCGGAATGGTTTTCCGGTCAGGACAATCGCCTGGACCGATACCGCGAGCCTGAATTTCCCTGATTGAAACGACTTTCTTTCCCCCCATGCACCGAGACTGTGTGGCCGGGCCGTTTTCGTTACAAGGGCAGTATCCCCTGGGGTACTGTCCCCTGGGGTACTGTCCCCTGGGCCACTGTCCCCTGGGGCAACGGCATTGTTCCCTGGGGCGGCATCCCCCGCGGCCCCCCCGGCTGGCCGCTTTCCGCGACCGCCTTCACCTCTCCATCCGCGAAGCGCAACCGCAACCGCTCGCCTGGCTTCACCGCGCCGGCCCGCGTCAACGGTATGCCCGTCCGGTCCGTGACCAGCACATACCCGCGCGCGAGCACCGCCAGCGGCGAGACAGATTCCAGCCGCGCCGCCGTGCCTTCCAGCCGCGCCCGCGCCTCCCGCAGCACCGCTCGCGGCGGCGCCTCCGTCAGGCGGCCCAGTACCCGTCCGGCGCGCTGCTGCACCGACCCCACGGCCTGGCGTAACCCGGACAACAGCCGTTGCTCCGCGAGGCCCAGGGCGTGGCGGCGGCGGGTGACGAGGTTGGGGAGGGCGAGGATCAGACGG
>JAYVCG010000343.1:0-6351 GCA_043750075.1 Acetobacteraceae bacterium
AATAACCATGGCCGCCTACCTGCTCCGCCGTTTGCTGCTGGTCATTCCGACCTTGTTCGGCATCATCGCGATCAATTTCGCGATCATCCAGTTCGCCCCTGGCGGCCCGGTGGAGCAAATGATCGCTGAACTGAAAGGCAAAGGCGGGCTTTCCACACGCCTCGGTTCCGCCGCCTCCGATGTCGGCTCGGCGGGCACCTATCGCGGCTCCCAGGGGCTCGATCCACAGGTGGTCGCCGACATCAAGGCGCTGTTCGGCTTTGACAAACCGCCGCTGACCCGCTTCACCGAGATGATCCAGGGTTACGCCCGTTTCGATTTCGGACGCAGCTTCTTTCGCGACAAGAGCGTCATCGGCCTGGTACTGGAAAAACTGCCGGTGTCGATTTCGCTTGGCCTGTGGTCCACCTTCCTGATTTACGTCATCTCCATCCCGCTTGGCATCCGCAAGGCGGTACGAGACGGCAGCCGCTTCGACATCGCCTCCAGTGCCGCGATCCTGATCGGCTACGCGCTGCCGGGATTTTTGCTGGCGATCATGCTCGTGGTGCTGTTCGCGGGCGGTGGTTTCCTGCGTGTCTTCCCCCTCAGCGGCATGACCAGCGAGGGCGCCGCCACATGGCCCTGGCCCGACCGCGCCGCCGATTATCTCTGGCACATGGTCCTGCCGACGGTGGCGATGGTGGCGGGCGGTTTCGCCAGCCTGACCATGCTGACCAAGAATTGCTTCCTGGAGGAAATCGGCAAGCAATACACCGTCACCGCCCGCGCCAAGGGCGCCAGCGTCACGCGCGTGCTGTACGGCCACATTTTCCGCAACGCCATGCTGCTGATCGTGGCGGGCTTTCCACAGGCTTTCGTCAGCATCCTGTTCACCTCCGCCTTGCTCGTGGAAATCGTCTTCTCCCTCGACGGACTGGGCTTGCTCGGCTTTCAGGCGGCCATTCAGCGGGATTACCCGGTGATGTTCGGAACGCTGTATATCTTCACACTGATGGGGCTGCTGATGCAGATCGTGGGCGACCTGATGTACACCGTGGTCGATCCCCGCATCGATTTCGAGGCACGGCATTGATCCTGTCGCATATCACCCGCCGCCGCCTCGCGATCTTCCGCGCCAACCGCCGGGGCTACTGGTCACTGTGGGTTTTCCTCGTGCTGTTCATCGCCTCCCTGTTCGCCGAGTTCGTCGCCAACGACCGCCCGCTGCTGATCCGTTACGACAACGCCTGGTATGTCCCGGTGCTCCAGGATTACGGTGGCGACACGTTCGGCCCCGATTTCCTGCCGACCGACGCCGATTACACCGACCCGGAGATGAAACGCGCGATCGAGGCCAAGGGCTGGATGCTGTGGCCCCCCCTGCCCTACGCCTACGCCACCACCGTCAAGGACCTGGGCGTGCCCTCCCCCGCGCCGCCGTCCTGGAAAAACCCGCTGGGCACCGACGATCAGGCCCGCGACGTGCTCGCGCGAGTGATTTATGGGTTTCGCCTGTCCGTGCTGTTTGGCTTCACGCTGACCGCCCTGACCTCCATCGTCGGCGTGATCGCCGGCGCGTTGCAGGGATTTTACGGCGGGCTGACCGATCTGTTGTTCCAGCGTTTCATCGAAATCTGGAACGGCATGCCGGAACTGTATCTGCTCATCATCCTCGCCAGCCTGATCACGCCTGGCTTTTGGGTGCTGTTGATTTTCCTGTTGCTGTTCCGCTGGATGAACCTCACCGGCGTCGTCCGCGCCGAGTTCCTGCGCGGCCGCAACCTCGAATACGTCCGCGCCGCCAAGGCACTGGGCGTGTCCGACATCGTGGTGATGTGGCGCCACATTCTGCCCAACGCCATGGTGGCGACACTGACCTACGTGCCTTTCCTCCTGTCCAGCTCAGTAACCTTACTCTCTACCCTGGATTTCCTGGGCTTTGGCCTGCCGCCGGGATCACCCTCGCTGGGAGAACTCGTGGCGCAGGCCAAGGCCAATTTGCAGGCCCCCTGGTTGGCCATCGCGGCGTTCTGTGTGTTGGGGGGCGTGCTGACCCTGTTGATTTTCATTGGTGAGGCGGTACGAGACGCCTTCGATCCCAGACGGCTGCCCACCGCATGAGCCTGGTGGAAGTCCAGAACCTGTCCGTCGCGTTTGGCCAAAAGCGTGTGGTGGACACTGTGTCCTTCACGCTCGATCGCGGGGAAACCCTGGCGCTGGTGGGTGAATCGGGCTCCGGCAAATCCCTCACGGCCCTGTCATTGTTACAGTTGTTGCCGCGGGGCGGAAGCAATCCCACTGGCTCGATCCGGCTGGACGGACAAGAGATGACAGGCGCCTCTCACGACACGCTGCACAAGGCGCGTGGCGGCCTCGCGGGCATGGTGTTTCAGGAGCCGATGACCAGCCTCAACCCGTTGCACCGTATCGGCCAGCAGATCGCGGAAGCGGTCACGCTGCATCGCGCCTTGCCACGTGACGCGGTGCGGAACCAGGTGATCCGTGCGCTCAATGAGGCGGGGTTTCCGGACGCCGCGGAGCGGTTGGATGCATTTCCGCATCAACTCTCCGGCGGTCAGCGCCAGCGGGTGATGATCGCGATGGCGCTGGCGAACGATCCCGCGTTGCTGATCGCGGACGAACCCACCACCGCGCTGGACGTGACAATCCAGTCACGGATTCTGGCGTTGCTGTCCCGGTTGAAAACCGAACGCGGCCTCGCCTTGTTGTTGATCACGCACGATCTGCGGATTGTCCGCCGTCATGCCGATCGCGTATGCGTCATGAAAGACGGCGCGATCGTCGAGGCGGGTCCGGTCGCCGCCGTGTTCCAGGCGCCCGCGCATCCTTACACGCGGATGCTGCTGGACGCGGTGCCGGGTGGAACCCCGCCGCCCCTGGCGGAAAACGCGCCGCCCTTGCTCGATATCATTGATGCGAAGGTGCATTTCCCGGTGCGGCGTGGCCTGCTGCGCCGGGTCGCCTCCGTCGTGCGCGCGGTCGATGGCGTGTCGCTGACGGTGCGCGCGGGGGAAACCGTTGGTCTGGTGGGTGAGTCGGGTTCCGGCAAAACGACTTTGGCCCTGGCGGCGCTACGGCTGGAACCAGTACAGGGCCGGATCGTTTTCGCGGGTCAGGATGTCGTCAGCCTCAACAAGGCCGCGATGCGAAAACTGCGCGCCCGTATGCAGATCGTCTTCCAGGACCCGTTCGGCAGTCTGTCCCCGCGCATGACCGTCAGCGACATCATCGCCGAGGGACTGGGCGTGCACGAACCCGGCCTGACGCGCCAGGAGCGTGGCCAGAGGGTAAGTGCCGCGATGGAAGAAGTCGGCCTGCCCGCCGATGTGGTTCAACGCTATCCGCACGAATTCAGTGGCGGCCAGCGGCAGCGCATCGCCATCGCGCGGGCCATGGTGCTGAAACCCGCTTTGGTGGTGCTGGATGAACCGACAAGCGCGCTCGACATGTCGGTGCAGGCGCAGATCATCGCGCTGTTACGGGATCTGCGTGATCGTCACAATCTCGCCTATTTATTCATCAGTCATGATCTGAAGGTGGTGCGTGCCCTGGCGCACCGGGTTGTCGTCCTGCGCGCCGGGAAGATCGTCGAGCAAGGCCCGGCCGACGCCATTTTCCTGCATCCGCGTGAAGAGTACACGCGGACACTGATCCAGGCGGCGTTTGATCTGGACGAGGAAAAGCCTATGGCTGCAACTGAAACGACATGATCAGGTGTTCCTGCTCCGGCGGCGCGGTGAAGTTCCGGTTGGCGATGTAAGACGCGATGCCGAACACGGAAACCGTCAACACGCCGGAGGGATCGACCGACAGCACGGCATAATTGAACGTATCGGGTGAAAGGAAATCGAGCGGACTCCGGTTCGTGTCGGCGCCGGGATCAATGTCCCGTTTCACGTTCATCAGACCGGGCAGATCACCGATGCCATCCATCGGTTGGCCAAGGGCCGCCTGTGAACGGACGCGGGCGTTGATTTTCGAAAGGAGAAAGTCGCGGTCACGCTCCGCGAACGCGTCCGGCCCCTCGGCGCCGATCGGTCCGGCCACGATCTGGAACGCGCCTGGCACGAGCGTCAGCACGCCATCGCCGGATTCGTATTGCAGGCGGGTCATGCGGGCCATGTGGTCATCCGTGGCAAGGAATACCACGTGGTCGATCGCGTTGTCAGCGATGAATTTCAGCAGAGCGTTGCGTTCCGCGCGATACCCTCCGTACCAGGATTTCTGATCCTGATGCTGTCCCTCGGGCGGTCCGCCAACCATGTCGATGGGCGAGGAAATCGCGATGAACTTCCAGGTGATCCCTGTTTCCCTGGCCTGGAGCAAGGAACGTTTCAGCCACTCGAACTGGGTGGCGCCGAGCATGGTGCGGTTGGGGTTGGCCGCCCTGGGATCGGTGGGAAGAAGTTCTCCCCCCGTGATGTTTCCGAGACGCGCATCGCGGTAGGAACGGTCGTCCAGTTGAATATAAAGGGACTGTTTTCCCCAGCGTTGCGCGAAAAAATGCCGTGGCGTGCCGTGGGTGCGCGGATCGCCCGGTGCATCGACTTTTGGCCCCACCATCGTCAGGCCGGTGGCGGGTGTGCCGGTGATATCCACGCGGGTTGGGTGGTAATTGAAGAAGGCTTTTTCCAGCGTCTGAAACGCCAAAGTCTGATGATGGAACGTTCCGGTGGTGTTGGCGTCGAATTCCGGTGTCGCGACGGGATTGCGCGGGGTTTTCAAGGCCAGCGGGGCGCCGCCCGCCTGCAAGGCGCCGTTCCCCAGTTCGTGATTATCGAGCAGCGTGTAACTGCCCGTTGCCCGCAGCATGGGCACGAGACTCCGCTGACCGGTGGAGGCGGCAACGCCGGTTTCCGTGACTCCCAGAATGTTCTCACGATATTTGCGATTATAGGCGGCGAGCGCGATACGTGCTTCCTCAGTGGTGCTGGCCGGGCCCAGTCGAGGCACGGCGGGGGAAATGGTGAGCGGATTGCCACTGGCGGTTTCGTAGATCGTATCGCCGTTGAAAATCAGAAAATCCAGGTCATGTCTGTCCATGCTGGCGATGGCGGGAAAGGGGCGGAAGCGTCCATCGGCGTCGCCGGTGATGCCAAAGGTGATCGTGACGTTCTGCTCCGGCAAGGGGGCGGTGGTGAAGCGTCCCGCCTCGCTGGTGGTATCGGCGGTGAAGCGGTAGTAATATCGTGTGAAACTGGTCAGTCCGGTGGGATTCAGCTTCACCGTGAAATCGTTCTCCGGCACGGTCGTCGCTGATCCGATCCAGACGATTTTCTGGAACGCGGGGTCCGTCGCGACCTGCGCCGTGACCTTGGCCGGGCCGCCCTCGTCGGTGGCGCGTGTCCACAGGATCACGGTGCTGTCTGTCATGTCCCCCGCCGCGACCGCGTCGAAGGTCGCGGCGGCGAGGACGGTGCCGCTCCACAACCAGGCTCCAAGGACCGCGCATGCGGCGCCGCGCGTTTTCACCATGCTTCCTTCCCCTTGACCGGGCGTGCCATTTCAGCGGCCTTGGCTTTTTGCTCCGCCTCGTGCTTGTCGAACATCGCGCGGGCGGCGCTGGTGCGTTTTTCCGTCAGCAGATCGCGGTTATCGGTACACCAATCAAACGATTCGACGCGCGGCACGTTGGCGCGCGAGAAATGCGGTATCACATAGCGTTGATACAGTTCATAAGACCGTTTCGTCGCCTCGAAATCAGCCCAGTTGTGAACCTGTTGCAGGAAGGCGCCGAAATCGCCTTGTTTGTCGTACAGGCGCTGGATCAGGGCGATGGCGTCGTCCGGGGTGCCTATGACGCCAAATTTGTTTTCCACGAACCACTCCGCCGCGTCCTGGCCGGGGGGGACGAGGAAGCGTGGCTGGTTGTTGTTCAGGTAATCGAGGTACGGCTCGAACCCGAATTTCACATTCTCCATGGCCTGCGCGCGGGTTTCCGCGATGTGCATCGGGCCAACGAGGCGCAGGCCGGCGGGATTCATGGCATGGCCGCGTTCAGCAGCCATGTCGTTGGCGATTTTCCAGTTCGCGGCCAAAGCGTCATAGCCAAACGGGTTGGTGGCGGCGACGCAGATCATGCTGAGCCCGTATTTCCCCGCGAGGCGTCCACCGGAAGGTGTAACGGCGCTGACCACAGCGACTTCCGGATGCGGCTTTGAATAAGGCAGGATATGCGCGCGGGCATTGACGAACGTGTACCAGTCCGTCTTCTCGGTCACGGTTTCCCCGTTGAAGAAACGGAGAATGACGTCCAGTGCCTCCGCCATGCGATCCCGTTGCGTATCAGGATCAATCCCCAGCATGAGCGCGTCAGAGGCGAGCAGACCCGGGCCGGCGCCGAACATG
>JAYVCG010000344.1:0-2600 GCA_043750075.1 Acetobacteraceae bacterium
CGGTGGCGCATACATTGTCAGGGCCGTCCTCACGAAGTTAGCTCGCTCATCCCATGCGGGATGCCGCCGGCATCATCACCGAAAGTGGCCAAGAACCCACGATCGTTGAGACTGAGCGGATCGGGGAGAGGCGACCTTCGATGGTCGGCATCCGCAGGCTGTTAATAGCCACGATCTTGTTGCTGTCTGAGTTTTTTGGTCCGATGTCGTTGGTAAGCCTCGATCTCGCGCGATAGCGGAACGTGCCGGTGAAAGGTCAGATGAGTAATTGAAACAAGATGTGGGGTTTCAGTGTCAGGGCCACCAATATCCAGGCCGCAGATGATTCCTCCCATGTCCCCGGTGTAAAACACGCTGGTGACATTGCACTTCGCCGGAATCGGCGTTTCCGGCGACTTCTCTGCCAGGAGTTTAGCCAGGGACGACGCAATGTTTGCCTCAATGGGCAACGCCTCCTTCAACCTTGCGATAAGCAGGTCGGTCTTTCCATACTGATCGATCATTGAGGTTCCTCGAATCGGCGGATGCATTGGTCAGGCAGCATCTTGGAGGGCTGCGACCAGCGGGGGAAGCCTCACCTGTAGCGCCCTGCAAACATCCGATCCGCGCGCACGCACATAGCAACTGACGGTCAGGAAAACGGCCGGTTTTCTGGCGGGCATGTGGAGCCGGTTCGCGGCGGGATATTCTCGTGAGAAAACCCATTGCGGAAATCATCGCCAGCTTGCACCCTGCGACGTATCTTTTCTGATGGGTTCACGGCGCCGTCATGTTGATTGGCTATGCCCGGGTCTCGAAGTCAAACGGCAGCCAGACATCTGAGCCGCAGCGCGACGCGTTGCTCGCCGCCGGCGTCGATCCCGCTCGTATCTATGAAGATCTCGCCTCTGGCCGCCGGGACGATCGTCCGGGCCTCCTTGCCTGTCTCAAGGCGATCCAGCCAGGCAACACGCTTGTGATCTGGAAACTCGACCGGCTTGGCCGTGACCTGCGCCATCTCGTCAACACCGCCGAAGACCTACGTACAAGGGGGATCGGGCTGAAGGTGCTTGCCGGGGCCGGTGCGCAAATCGATACGACGACCGCCAACGGGCGTCTGGCATTCGGCATTTTTTCGGCGTTTGCTGAATTCGAACGCGAACTGATCGTTGAACGCACAGCCGCCGGACTGGCCGCCGCGAGAGCACGCGGACGTTTGGGTGGACGGCCGCGCAAGATGGATCGTTCCACTCTCAAGATGGCGATGGCGGCGATGGCGGATCAACGCGCTGTCGCGGCGGAAGTGGCCAGACGGCTCGGTCTCACCACCACCACTCTTTATGCCTATGTCAATGGCGATGGGACGTTGAAGGCGGCCGGTCAGGCATTGTTGGATGGGACGCTCCGGCAGGACATTCCGGCGAAGACCCCGCTCCGGCCGCCACAACCGCACTCATTCGACACAGGCGGTGTGTAATGCCGAAGGGGGGCGCCGTACCGGCCGAGGCGCTCGTGACCCTTCGCCGCAAACTCGCGGCGCTGCCCGAACATCATCCTGAACGTGGCGCCCTGATGAAATCCACGGCTGAGCTTTACGCGGTCAGTCGCGCGACGCTGTATCGGTTGTTACACGGCGGCGGCCGTCCAAAAGACGCGCACCGGACAGATCGCCGCAGTCATACCGGGCGCCGGTGCCAGGGCCGCGACCGCGTCCGTCACAACCCGCCGCCGTCCGGCGTCAGCCCCAGCAAGGCCGCCACTTTTTTTGAACATCGACGATGGTCTCGGCGCGGGCCAGGCGGCGGGTGAGATCGGCGTTACTCCTTTGTAAAAGCGCCACTTCCGCGGCCAGCGGATTGGCGGCGGCGGCTTTCGGTCCGCGTTTGACCGGGGTCAGTGCGTCAGACGCCCCGGCGTCCCGGCGTCCCGTTGGCGGCGCCAATCGCAAAGGGTCGAGGAATAAACACCCTCGCGGCGCAGGATGGCGCCAATCTCGCCGCTTCCGGCCGCCTGATCGGTCAGGCTCAGGATCCGGCGCTTATCCTTCGCGGAGAAGGTCCGCCGCATGGGGCGGGCGGAAAATTCCGGGGACGCCGGGGCGGGTGCCGCCTCGGCATAGGTATCTGTGTCGCGCATGGGCATCAGAAAGACGATCCTTCAGCACCTCAGGGTCTGAACTCCCGGGGGGTAAATGTCTCATCTTCATTGGCACGGAGGGGCGATGTCGAGGTAGATGCGCCGCTGATCGCCCAGGGCCTCAACCTACCGACTGAGCAGTTCATGGCCGAGATGCGACGCGGCATCGTCTACAGCACGATGCGCGCGCGGTATCGGTGAGGACAAGGGCCGCAGCCGCCTGACGTTTCGTTATCGAGATAGAGTGTTCCGGCTTGCCGTGACGACAACCGGCGAGGTTGTTCGCGAGGACAAATCCGGCAGCGAGGGCTTGATAGGGGTTGCAGGTTGAAAGAGCGTCTCCGCCAAGCCCTCATAGATCAGGCCAAGACCGGGAAACTTATAACATATACCCCGCTCACCCGATAATCCGGAATTCCTTCGGGTTGATGACTCGGAAATTGTCGGTGACCTGGTCGCACCACTCCCGCCAGTTCGCCGGCACT
>JAYVCG010000345.1:0-2553 GCA_043750075.1 Acetobacteraceae bacterium
GCCTATGCCGAGTACTGCGCCGCGCCCGCGTCGCAATGCCTGCCCTGGCCAAGGGGCTACACCGCCGTTCAGGCCGCCGCGCTGCCGGAAACGTTCTTCACCGTCTGGGCCAATCTGTTCCAGGCGGGCCATCTCAGCCGCGGAGAAACCACGCTGATCCATGGCGGCACCAGCGGCATTGGCGTGACCGCGATCCAACTGGCGCGCGCGTTCGGCGCGACGGTGTACGCCACCGCCGGATCGGATGAAAAACGCGATGCCTGCGTGCGGCTTGGCTGCGACGCCGCGATCAACTACCGCACCGAGGATTTCGCCGCGCGCATCAAGGAACTGACCAACGGGCGCGGCGTCGATGTGGTTCTGGACATGGTGGGCGGACCGTACGCGATGAAGAACATCCGCTCCCTCGCCATGGACGGGCGGCTGGTGCTGATCGCGTTCCTCGGCGGGTCGAAAGTCGCGGATTTCGACCTGTTGCAGGTGATGGTGCGGCGGTTGACGATCACCGGCTCGACGATGCGGCCGCGGACCACGGCGCAGAAGGGTCAGATCGCCGCCGCGCTGCTGGAGAAAGTCTGGCCCGTGCTGGAGGCCGGACGGTGCGCGCCGGTCATTCACGCGACCTACGCGCTGGATCAGGTGGTGGAAGCGCACAAACTGATGGAGTCGAGCCAGCATATCGGAAAAATCATGCTGAACGTCGCGTGAGGGAAAACACGTTACAATAACGCCATTGGACTGATCGGGCTGCCGGTGCCACCCGTCACCGGCAGCGGGCTCGCGGCGAACAGGAACGTGGAACGGCCACTGTCGGCGAGGTGTTTCAGCATCAGCCCCTCCAGCAGCGGAATGCCGAAATCGCGGATCAGGCGCTGATGCACCGGAAAGACGGTGCCGGTGGCGAAGGGCAGGACCTCGACCGCGAAATTATCGGCGCCGACGACGGCCACCTCGCGCTCCGCGAGCCACAGCGCCGCCGCGAGGTCGAGGCCAGGTTCGGTATCGAAGGAGATCGCCCCCTGGCGTTCCGTCCAGCCCGTGCGGATCAGCACGACATCGCCTTTTCCGGGCTCTCCCCCGGCGATCCTGGACGCCGCGATGAGATCGGCGGCGCCGATCGCCGCGCCATCCGCCAGCGGGCCGCCGCGCACGCTCACGATGTCCAGCAAGATACCGCGCGTGGCGATCGGTCCCATCGTGCCGATGCCGCACCGCGCCGCGCCGGTCGTGCCACGCGTGCCGGAGCCGGGAAAGCCGTTATAGAGCTGATCGTCATACCAGGCATGGCACAGCGCATCGATATGGGTGCCGCTGTGCGCGGGCATCACCAGCGTGTCCTCGGCGAACTGGAAGCCGCCGGGACGGCGCGCGCCAGCGGCGTAATCGCCACCGGAACGGCCCATGAAATGCTGCACCCCCGCGCGATGCGGCGGAAACGGCGTGCGCGCCGACAAGGGCTGCGCGAGGCTGATCACCCGCCCCTCCGTCACCAGCGCGGCGGCGTGTTTCACCGCCTCGGCACCGATATGGTTCAGCGCGCCGCGTTCGTCCGCCGCGCCCCAGCGGTTCCAGTTCTCCTGGCTCATGGCAGCAGCGCCAGCGCCAGGGGTTTCAGATCACGGCGCATCAGCTTGCCCGTCACGGTAATGGGCAACGTATCGCGGAACGAAATGAAATCCGGCACCTTGTAGCGGGAGGCGGTGTCGCGGCAATGCGCGATCAGCCCGTTCTCCGTCAGGATGTGGCCCGGTCTGAGCATGACGAAGGCGGCGATCAGTTCGCCTTGCATGGGGTCGGGCACGCCCACGACACCGGCCAGGGCCACGGCGGGGTGGCGCATCAGCACGTCCTCGACCTCGGCGGGGGAAATGTTGATGCCGCCCTTCTTGATCATCTCGGTGGTGCGGCCAATGAAGCGGATGTCCCCGTCGGCGGTCAGCTCGCCCATGTCGCCGGTGCGGAAAAACCCGTCCGCGGTCAACGCCGCCTCATTCTGACCGGCGCTGGCGCCGGTATAGCCGCGCATCACATGGCCATGCACCTCGATCAGGCCCGCCTGGCCGGGGGGAAGCACCGCGCCGGTGGTTTCGTCCACGATACGGATGGTCACACCGGGCAAAGGCGGTCCCTGACACGCGGCGCGGCGGTCCAGCGGCCAGTGATGCCAGGTCACGCAGCAATTGCCGTACGTTTCGGTCTGGCCATAGACGTTGCAGATCTCATGCGCGCCAAGCCCTTCCGCCGCCGTCACGACATCCTGGGGCGCGCCGATGGTCAGGCCGGTGCGCAAACTGGCCGTGCGCTCCGGGCGGAAGGCGGGATGGGAGAGCAGCGCCGCCGTGATGGCGGGCAGCGTGTACAGCGCCGTGCAACGATGGTGCTCAATCAGATCGAGCGCCTCGCCTGGTTCGAAGCGGGATTGCAACACCAGCGTGGCGCCATGGGTCACGACGGCGGACAGCGCGTTGGCGCTGCCATAGGACCAGAACAATGGCGGCGGCAGCAGCACCCGGTCCGCTTTGGTATAACCCTGGCGTTCGCCGATGTTGAAAC
>JAYVCG010000346.1:0-6930 GCA_043750075.1 Acetobacteraceae bacterium
ACTTTAATGCCACCATGGCGAAGCCGTTCAAATGGACCATGAAGGGGAAGCCCCTTGTCGCCTGATCCCAGCCTCAAAGGGGTTCGGATTTCCGGCGAGGTGTACTAGGGACACGCCAGACAGCACGCGCCGAACAGACACTCAGACCTGGGCTGGCTGACCACCGGGCGCGTGCAGTGCCCGATCGCGCCGCGCGGGGGCGAAGGTGTGGAAAGCGGGTATCGTCAACTGCTCGCCGCGTGTGATTTCCGTCACGCCATGCTCGTGATGCCAGCCGGCGGTGAAGGCCAGCAACAGACCGGCGCGCGGCTTCACCACCAGATCGAGCCGGGGGAAATACACATCCCCTCCCTCGAAATCGTCGTTGAGCCAGAGGATGCTGGCGAAATCGCGGAACGCGGCCGGATGCGGCGAGTCATCCGGGTAGGCGCGGATCGCGCACGGGTCCATGGACATGCCCTCGGACCAGCGCATCAGATGCAGCGAGTCCGTGAAAACCGGCATGGTCAGCTCATGAAAAAAGCCCAGTGCCTCGGCGATGCGCGGCCGCAGGACGCGGAGGAGGGCGGCGGCGTCGCGCCTGTCGCGCGCGATGACGGGGAACAGCGCGACCTGGTCCTTCAGGAAGTCTTCGTCATCCGCGGCCTCCGGGTCCGCCCGTGTCAGGGCGCGCGTGGCTTCGGCCAGCAGCGCGCACTCCCGCGCGCTCAGAAAATCCGGCTGGCAGAGGAAATCGAGCCCGTCAGGCACGGCGCCCTGGGCCGGGTCGATCACCACGGTGCATGGGCCGGGCGTGAGAATGCCCTCGTGCATGCGTTGCCGTCCGGTGCGGTTGGCATCGGTCTGCTCGTGGACCAGCCGGTCCATCAGACCGCCTTCTTTCCAGCGCGGCGCCAGGCGGAACGGCCGGGGGCGCAGTTTGGTGCGGTGATCCGCCGGTCCTTCCGCGAACGGAGTGTCGCCGCGGAAATAGTCCTTCTGCCATTTCTTGTCGCGTGCCTCGGAACCTGGCACCCGCAGATCCCGGTTGAAGCCGCGGCGGCTTTCCGACCAGGCGGTGAAGGCGTCATGGATTTCAGGCTCGGACTCGATCGGGTGGATTTCAGGGCGCACGGAGTCGATCATGCCGCGTTTGACCGGGTAGATCATGCAGAACGGCTCGTCGCGCGCGAAGCTGACCTTCACGCCCGGACGGGTGAAAATCCAGTTCATGGTGAAGGAGAAATTGGCCCAGTCGGTTTCGACCACGCCACTGAGGGGCTGGATGGCGTCCTTGGGCATGTTGACCGGGCCAGTCACCATCAGGTCGTAACCGGGGTCGGTGCGGAACAGGCCCTTGACGTGAAAGGTCAGCACGCCGGAGCCGAAATGACTCTCGGCGATCATGGCACCGGCATTGTCCGTGGGCATCGCGGTGGAAGCGTCGATGGGACTGGCAATGGGGCTGGCAATGGGGCTGATGGTGACGGCGTTCAATATGGCTTCCCCGTTCCATTCCGCCTCGAACGGCGCGGGATTGAGGATGAACCAGCCATGCGCGTTGGCGATGTTGAGCGGCAGGCAGCGATAGGCGTGACCGCCTTCGCCGGTGCCGTCCATCCACTTCCGCTCCACGGTCGCGGGAACGATTTTGGGCGGCTCCCCGGAGGTGGCGTAACAGATAAGGCGCATCGGCCGGATCCTTTCGATCACACATTGGCGCCGGAGCGCGGTCGTCCCCGCGCCCGTTCTTCCTGGCGTCCCCGTTATTTATGGCGATCCGGCCAGCCCGCGAAAGCCTTTCTTCGCGCCGCGTCCCCGGTCAGGCGAAACGGAGTTCGGTGTCCGCCCGGAAAGTCGCGCATGAGCGGGCAAGCTGTCTCCCTCTGTCTGGCCCAGGATTTTCCTTATGGAAACCTCGGGAAAGACCTCACTACGGAAGACACGGAGAAGTATCGTGCCGGTGCGTCGAGAATCGTTGGACCCATGGGTGACGGCTGGCCCGTTCTGTCTCCATGCCGCTCCGTGGTGAAAGCCTTTCCCGCAGTATGAATACACACGAATCTTCCGGATAAACGACCAGACGAGGCAAACTCCGGCGCGACGGAGGTCACGCCACCTCCGTCATGAACCGTTCCATCTCCGCCTTGACCTGGGCGGGCACCCGGCGCTGGCGCGCGGCGAAGGCCGGAACCATGCGGACCGGTGCGCTTCTTCTGACAGGTCCGCCGGCAGGTTTTTCCGTCAATGGCGATCCGTCCGGCGGGCGCTCCGGTCAACGCCGCGACCCAGGCCGCGAAGCAGCGCTGGAAGCGTTCAGCGCCGAGGCTGGCGAAGATATTCTCAAGGCGGTCATGCGAGGGCGTGCCGTCGCGGAAGGGACGGAACCGGCGGAGGAGATCAGGCTTCTTCTGGACGGAACGGGCGATACCGGTGAAGGTGTCCGCGCCCGCGAGGACCGCGAGCAAACACAACAGCAGGATCTCATCGAGCGGATACATCACCTTGCCGCGCTGGCGAGGATCGGGCAGGTCTTTGAAATGGCTCAGGAAAACAACAAATTCGTCAAAAGCCAGGGGCTCCGCCGCCGTGTCCGTCATGATGAGCCTCCGCCAATTGGCGCGAAGGATCGTCACGATCCAGAGTTTGTCACGCGGTTTTTCACCCGATTGCCCTGGGTTGTGGGACCGCTGATATTGCCATCCGCCTGAAACAGCGGTTATCGTCCACCCAAGGTGCCCGGACGGGCCGGGCATATGGGAAATGCCGGATAACACACGAGGAAACCCATGGAATACCGCCCCTTCGGCAGAACGACCATTTCGACTTCGGCGATCGGCTTCGGTTGCTGGGAAATCGGCGGCACCTACGGCGCGATCGAGGAAACCAGCTTCCAAACAGCCGTCAACCAGGCCATCGACAGCGGCATCACCTGTTTCGATACCGCCGAAGCCTATGGAATGGGCGTCTCGGAACAGGCGCTGGCGCGTGCCCTTGGCACCCGCCGCCGTGAGGTCACGCTGGTGACGAAATTCGGCGTCGGCTATCAGGAGATGCCGAAAGGCCGCGACAGCACCCGCGCCCGCGCCCTGGCCTCGATCGAGGCGAGCCTGAAACGGCTCAATACCGATCATGTCGATGTCTTCATGGTCCACTGGCCCGATCCCAACACGCCGTTCGAGGAAACCTTCGCCGCCCTTGACGTCATCGTCAGCCAGGGCAAGGCCCGTTACATCGGCATCTCCAATTTCCGCCTCGCGCAGATCGAGGCCGTGATGAAACTGCGCCGTGTCGATGTCGTGCAATATGCCTGGAACATGTTCGACCGGCGCATGATGAGCGAGATTTTTCCGTACTGCGCCGCCAACCAGATCGGCGTCATGGCCTATGGATCTTTGGCGTACGGCATGTTGACCGGCGCCTTCAGCCACAACGCGCATTTCGAGGAAAACGACTGGCGTTCCCGCCGCGGCACCCTGGGCTCGCTCAACCTGTTCCGCACCTTGTTCGGTGCCGATCATTACGGCCGTAATCTCACGGCCGTCGAAGACCTGAAAACCCTGGCCGGGAAATACGGCAAGACCCTGCCTCAGTTCGCTTTGCGCTGGACACTCAGCAATCCCGTCATCAGCACCGCCCTCGTCGGCTTCCGCCAACCCTCCGAGGTCCTCGAAAATCTTGGCGCACTGGGCTGGTCCATTTCCGCTGACGACATGCGAGAAGTCGATGCGATCTTCGCCCGTCACGGCGCCACCACGATGCCGGAAGGCTGGCTGGAAGACGAATGACGCACCAATCAAATCGATAACAATGGAGGAAACCGATGCCCATACAACGTTTCGCCCCCATGACCAAGAATTTCGCCACCTTCGACTGTGACGCGCATGTCACCGAACCGCCCCTGATCTGGGAACGCGCCGGCGACCATCTGACGCGCGAGGAACTGACCGCCCTGCGGGAAACGATCTGGTGGGATGACGAAACCCAGCAACTGATCGTGCATGGCAAGGCCGGGGTCGGGATCGGCTCGCCACGCCGCGGCGGCATCCCCGGCACGATGCGCGTGATCTCCAACGCCGGGCCGGGCGTGAAGCACGACATCCAGCGGGCGCTGAACGTGCGCAACCTCAATCCGAAAACCGCGCTGACCCAGGAACAGGTCCGCTACCTGGATTTCGACGGCTCCTATGAACCGCACGCGCGGCTGAAGGACATGGACGTGCAGGGTATCGATCAGGTGATGATCATTCCCACGGACATCGACACCTATCCCTGGCTGCTGAACGCGGTCGGCGCCCGCGCCTTCTGCAAGGCCTACAACGAATGGGCGTACGAGTTCACCCGCGCCAGTCCGGAACGTCTCCACTTCGCCGCCATGATCCCCATGCAGAACCCGGAATTCGCCCGCCGGGAGGTGTACCGCGTGGCCGAACAGGGCTGCCGCGTCGGGCTGGTGCGCCCGATCGACGCCATGGGCAACTATCCGTTGCAGCCAAAATACGATCCGGTCTGGCGGGCGATGGAGGAAACCGGCATGGTCTACGGGATGCACCCCTTCCCGGCCGGCGGCGCCCTGAAACCGCCCGGCTACACTGAACAGCATTCCGGCGCCGAACTGGTGCGGCGCACCGTCGCCTCCTCGGGCCTGGACCAGTCCTTCCTCGCCAACGTGCAGAACTTCCAGGCCGAGGCCGCGCTCTGGGTCACCACCGTGCTGATGTCCGGCTTCTTCGAGCGTTTCCCGAAACTGCACGCGGCGGTGTTCGAGGCCTCCTCGACCTGGCTCAGCTTCCTGCTGGACGAATGCGACAAGAATTACCGACTGTACCGCAACGAACGGAAAATGCCGGCACTGAAGAAACTACCAAGCCAGACCTTCTTCGAGCACTGCATGACCGGCTTCGAGGGCGACGAGGCTCCGCCGTCACGCTTCCCGGAATTCTATGGCGACATCCTGATCTGGTCTTCGGATGTTTATCACCACGACGGCGACGACGCCTGGCGGGCGATGGAGACGATGAACGCGGTCGGCCTGCCGCACGCCGACCAGGCGAAGTTCCTCGGCGGCAACGCGCGGCGTCTCTATAACATTCAGCCACCACGCACGATCATCCGTGAGCGTGTCACGGAAATCGCGCGTCCGGACTGGTGGCCGACCGAGGCCGAGATCGAGGCCTCGCTCCGTGCCGAAGCCTCCGTCAGCCGTCGTTGAGAGGAGAGGGAACCACAATGCCAACGAAATCCTTCACCGTCTTCGACAGCGACTCGCATGTCGTGGAACCGCCCGCGCTCTGGGAGAAATACCTCGAAGCCGACTTCCGCGCGGCGGGCAAGCTCGCGCTATGGCGGCACAACGGCAAAACCACCTCGTATCTGAAAATCAACGGCGAGATGTTCCGCGATACGATGAATCCCAACCTGCCGCGGTACGCACTCTGGCGGCCCGGCATGACCTGGGATTCCATCGGCGACCTCGACGCCTCGGTGCCGCATCCGATGACGCCGGGCGCCTCCGATCCGCGTGAGCGCCTGAAGGACATGGACGCGATGGGCGTCGATCAGACGCTGCTCTACCCGACCTGGTTCGCGGAGGGGTTTCCTCTCGTCAAAGATCCCGATGTCGCCTACGCCCTGGCGCGGGCCTATAACGACTGGATCGCGGATTTCTGCGCGGCGTCGCCGAAACGCCTGTACGCGGCGGCGATGGTGCCGTTGCAGAACATGGACCACGCGCTGGAGGAACTGCGCCGGGTGGCGGGGATCCCCTGTTTCCGCGCCGCCTTCCTGCGGCCGATGTTCATCGAGGGACGTTACTACACCCATCCCTACTACGACCCGCTCTGGGCCGCGCTGGAATCCCTCGGCCTCGTCGCCGCGGTGCATCCGACGCCGGGATTGTGGAACCCGGAATGGGCCTCGCACGGGCCGTTCTTCGAGAAGGTGAAGAACCGCCTGTCGCAACCGCCCATCATGGCCGGGGGCGGTGGCCCAGCCGCGGGCGGCGGCAACGGCGCGGCGGGCACGTCGTTCTTCAACGCCTGGCCCTCGCTTGGCCACCCCATGGCGCCGATCCTGTCGTACTGGCTGGACAACCATCTGTTCGTCGCCTCGACGCTGATTGGCTACACGGTGATGCAACGTTTTCCCAACATGAAAGTCGTGATGGCGCACGGCAAGGCGTCGTGGATGGAGGAAGTGCTGGAGAAGATGGAAGCCTCCAGCCGCGTCATCCCGTTGCTGCACCATTACCCGGTCCGCACCGACCCCGAGGAGATGTGGGAAGAGGGCAAGGTCATGCTCGGCTTCGACGCCGAGGAACGGCTGATCCAGAAACTGCCCCACGACTTCGCGGAAAAAAGCGTCTGGGCCTCGCGCTATCCCCACCATGACACGACCAGCGCCTGGGACGCGATCGCGCAATTGACCAGGGCCAAGGTGCCCGAGGCTCTGATCGCGCGCATGATGGGCGGCAACGCGGCGGAGCAGTTCGGGGTTGAACTCCTGGCGCCCGTGAACGCCTGAGACGCTGAAATCCTCCGGCACGGCGCCCGCCGTGCCGGAGGATTGCTCAGTCCGCGGGGATCAGCTTGCTGAAGGCCTCGAAACTCATTTTACCGGAATATTTCTGGCCGTTGGTGAACGAAGCTCGGGGTCGCGTCGATCTTCCACTTATCGGTGCCGGCCTGCTGCTGTTTGATGATCCATTCTTTCAGCGCCGTGTCCGCGGCCGCCTTGTCGCAGGTCGGGCGGCTCATGCCCGTTTAGGGCCTGTCGTCAATTCGGCAGGAGGGGGCTTCTGGCGCGGTGAGTTCTTCGATTCATGGGATGTCATACCATGGCGATCGCCAACAGACGGCGCGCGGCCCGGGCATCCGCCGTTCGCGCCGCCTCTTCGCGCAAACCAGCCGGTGATAGTTCTGTCCAGGTAATCGATATCGCGGTCATGGGATC
>JAYVCG010000347.1:0-8222 GCA_043750075.1 Acetobacteraceae bacterium
CGCCGCCGGTTCCTATATCGGCACCGCCACGCGCACCGGCGCCGACGGCAAGCTGACCGCGATCGAGGTGCTGGTGTTCCCCGAGGCGATGCGCGGCGCCGGCGAGGGGCATCACGGCTGGGATCTGGAACCCGGCAGCATGATGACCAACGGCACGGTGAAGGGCGCCGTCACCGCCGCCGCGGGCCGCGAGCTGTCGATCGGCTTCAAGGACAGCGCCAACACGGTGTATGTGCCGCCCGGCGTCCCGGTCGTGACCTTCGCCCCCGCCGAGCGCGCTGACCTCAAACCCGGCGCCGCGTTGTTCGTGAACGCGACGAAGACCCCCGAGGGCAAACTGACCGCGGGCCGCGTCATCGTCGGCAAGGACGGCGTCGCGCCGCCGATGTGATCCCTTTTCCCTGGCTGCTTCTCCTGGTCTGGCAGGCCAGGAGGAAGCCGGAACAGTAACCGTTACTCCCACGTCCCTGAAAAGAACAAGTAAGAAGGAAAACGCCATGCAGCGCCGCCGGTTTCTCGCCACCGCCTCGCTGGCCGCCGCCAGCCTCGCCGCGTCCCGTCAGGCTGTCCGGGCGCGGGACGCGCCGCCGATGCGCGTGCGCGGGACCATCGCCGCGCTGACCGGCGACGTGCTGACCGTCACCGCCAGGGACGGACAAAAGCTGGACATCCTGCTGACCGCGCCGCTGGTGGTGATGACGGTGAAGAAGGCCGACCTCAGCGCCATCGGTCCCAACACCTATGTCGGCACCACCACGCGCACCGGCGCCGACGGCAAGATGACCGCGATCGAGATTCGTATCTTCCCCGAATCGATGCGCGGCGCGGGCGAGGGAAGCCGCGACTGGGATCTCGAGCCCGGCAGCAAGATGACCAACGGCACGGTGACGGGGGCGGTGACCGCCACCTCGGGCCGGGAACTGGCGATCGGGCACAAGGACGGCGCCACCACCGTGTTCGTCCCCCCCACCGCCGGGATCATGACCTATGTAACGGGGGACCGCGCGGACCTGAAGCCGGGTGAGGTGGTGTTCGTGGCCCCAGTGAAAAACGCCGAGGGCAAATGGACCACGTCGCGCGTGAATGTCGGCAAGGACGGTGTCGCGCCGATGATGTGATAACGCCTGTCCGCGCCGTGCCGGTGGAAAGAAAAGGCGAATGACACCACAAAGACACAAAGACACAAAGGGAGTCTCACGGGAAACGAAGGACTTTGTGTCTTTGTGTCTTTGTGGTGATACTCCTTGCGGCCGCGGTCCAGGAACGGCCCATGATCCGTGCCAGCGAATCCTGAACCGGACCGCCGCGTGAACGGAGGATCGCCGTCATGAAACGCGCCGCCACGGTGCTGGTGGGACTGGTCGCGCTGGAACATCTTTGGATCATGATCCTGGAGATGTTCCTGTGGCGCACCGAATATGTCCGGAAGGCCTTCAACACCACGCCCGCATTCGCGGATGCGACAGCTTCCATGGCCGCGAACCAGGGATTGTACAACGGTTTTCTCGCAGCGGGCCTGGTGTGGGGATTGCTGATCGACAGCGGCCGGGTCGCGGTGTTCTTCCTGAGTTGCGTGATCGTGGCGGGCGTATTCGGCGCCGTGACCGTCAAACCCTCGATCCTGTTCATCCAGGCGCTGCCCGCCGCGGCCGCGCTGGTGTTCGCCGTGCTGTCGCGGACGCGCGGGTGAAACCCCCGCATTGGACAACCAACCTACCCATGGGTATCTTCCCCCGATCGCACGTCTGATGGGGAGGGAAACGCATGACCGTGGCCTGGAAAGACTCAGTCACCGAGATCGCGGGGACAAAGATGCATCTGTCGCGGGCCGGGTCCGGCAAAGCCGTGCTCGTGCTGCATCACGACATCGGCACCGTGGACCGGCTGCCGTTCTATGACGCGCTGGCGGAGAAGTTCGACGTTCTGATCCCGCATCATCCCGGCTGGGGCAAGTCGCAGCGTCCGGAATGGCTGCGCCATCCGCGCGACATCGCCGCCATGCACACATGGCTGATGGCCGATCTCGGGCTCACGGACATCAGCCTGGTGGGGCTTGGCTTTGGCGGCTGGATCGCCGCCGAGATGGCCAGCCAGTCGCCGCTGACGTACCGCCGCCTGGTGCTGGCCGCCCCCATGGGCATCAAGCCGCCGGAGGGCGACATCGCCGATCAGGCCATCGTCTCGTACCTGGATTATCCTCACGCCGGGTTCCACAGCCAGGACGCCTTCGCCCGCGTGTATGGCGAGGCCGACACCAACCAGTTGGAGCAATGGGACATCTGCCGTGAGATGTGCTTCCGCACCGCCTGGAAACCCTACATGTACAGCCAGACCTTGCCGCATCTGCTTGGCGGGGTCCGCGCGCCCGCTTTGGTGCTGTGGGGCGACGACGACCGCATCGTGCCCATCAGCGCGGGCCACGCCTATGTGAAAGCGTTACGGAACGCGACGATGCAAACCATCGCCGCCTGCGGCCATTTCATCGAGATGGAACAGCCCGCCGAAGCCGCCAGACGCACCATCGACTTCATCAACGCCGCCTGAAGGAGGACCGCCGCCATGCACATGATGTATTTCACCGAGCAGCCGATGTCGGCCTACGACGCGCAAAAGGGCCTCGATTACGGCGCCACCGCGCTGACCTTCTCCAACAGCAACTTCGATCCGGTCGAGGGCAGCCGCCTTTATAACGAATACCTGGAAGACTACATCTTCGCCGAGGAATGCGGCGCCGACGGTATCATGCTGAACGAGCATCACAACGCCCCGTTCTGCATGCAGGCGAAAACCAACATCTTCGCCGCCATCCTCGCCGCCGCCACGAAGCGCGTGAAGATCGTCATCCTCGGCAATCCGTTGCCCTTGTGCGACAACCCGATCCGCATGGCCGAGGAACTGGCCATGATCGACATGATCTCCAAGGGCCGCCTCGTCCCCGGCTTCGTGCGCGGCGGCGGGCAGGAGCAACTGGCCTCCGGCGTCAACCCCGCCTACAACCGCGAACGTTTCATCGAGGCGCACGAGCTGATCCAGAAAATCTGGACCCAGCCCGGCCCGTTCCGCTTCGAGGGCACGCATTACCAGCACCGCACCGTCAACCCATGGGCGGTGCCGTTGCAGAAACCGTACCCGCGCGTCTGGGTGCCGGGGGTGTTGTCAAAGGAAACCATCGTCTGGACGGCGCAGCAACGCTATCCCTACATCGCGCTCAACACCGCGATCGACCACACCAAGGAAATCTTCAAACTCTATTCACAGACCGCCGCCGATTGCGGCTACGTCGCCGGACCGGAGAATTTCGGCTACCTGATCCGCGTCCATGTGCAGGACACGGAGGAAAAGGCGATCCAGAACGCCCGCCAGTTCATGTGGATGCAAGGCGAGTTCACCGGCCTGGCACATCCGGTCTGGGCTAATCCGTCGGGCTATTTCTCTCCGTCGGGCCGCCGCGATTTCGTCCAGTTCGCCACCGGCCGCGCCAAAAATCCGCGCGGCGCGATGACGTTCGAGGAGCAGATGGAAAGCACCATGATCGTCGCCGGCACGCCCGCGCAGGTGATCGAGAAGCTGAAATACCTCATCGAGAACACCCGTCCCGGCATCATGGGCATCTGGGCCAATGACGGCAACGTCAGCGCCGTCGATCGCAAACGCTGTATCGAACTGCTGTTCAAGGAGGTCGTGCCGGCGGTGAAGGCGCATGGCGCGAAACTCGGCCTGAAAGACCCGTGGGAGGCGAACGCGCCGGTGCATCTGCGGTACTCGACCGATCTGAAGAACCAGAAAGTGGCGGCGGAGTAAGCGGGACACGAGGGTTTCAAAACCGGAATGGCGGGCATGTGCCCGCCATTTTCGTTTCAGTGCCGGGATCGCTCCATCGGCACCGCATCTCACCGGCTATTCAAGGGTGAAGCCGACCTTCAGAGTGACCTGATAATGGTTGATCTTGCCATCGGCGATGTTGCCGCGGATCTGTGTCACCTCGAACCAGCCCAGGTGACGCAGCGATCCGGAAGCCTTGGTGATGGCGCCATCAATCGCCTTTGAGATGCTGGTTTCCGATGTGCCGACGATCTCGACGATCTTGTAGATTGACTCAGGCATTTTCTTCCCCTTTCCGTTATGCGCGCGATGTGGATCGCCGCGCCTTGCCATGGTTGTCCAGGTTTGGCAGCATGGCAATGCGCGGATGGCCTTTACAGGCTTGGCTTCAGGCGGATGTCTTCGTAAGGCGAGGAATAAGGATGACCGTCGATCAGTCCGAGGCCGGATTCCTCCACGCGCGGGCCTTGGCCATTGAGAAAGGCGAGTTGCCAGAGTGGCGCATAGACCGCGCGTTCGTCCAATAATTCCTGCATCCGGTGCAGGATCGCTTCCCGCTTCGCGCGGCCGGCCGCCTCCGCCTGCTGGCTGAACAGGTCATCAATGTCCGCATAGCTACCGTAAACAAATGCCCCATCCTTGACAACAAAGGTTTCCATGCGCGTGGCGGCATTCCCGAAGGCGCCGCTCCCGCCCTGGATGATGTTCCGGTATTTTTTCTCCGCGTAACCTTTGATGAAAGCCGCCCGCTCCATCGGACGCAGTTTCGCGCGGATGCCCACCTCCCGCAGGTTGTTCAACGCCGCCTCGGCAAGGTTGGTATAAGAGGAATCGCAGAAATAATCCCCGGCATCGAAGCCGCCGGGAAGCCCGGCCTCGGCCAGCAGCGCCCGCGCGCGCGCCGGATCGTAGGAGGGTTTCGGTGGCTGCCAGTAAAAATCGAAACTCTTCGGCACGATGCTGCCGGTGATCAGGGAGTGCCCAAGCGTGAGGGCGTTGTTGATGGTGTCGTAATCCAGCGCCAGCCTCGCCGCCTTGCGCACACGTACATCGTGCCAGGGCGATCCTGGATTCCATTGGTCCGCGAAATAGATCCATTGCGTGCCGTTCAACACGATGGGCTTCAGTTCCAGGCCAGGTGTGCGCCGTAACTCCCCGGCCAACTCGCCACGGATCGAATAGGCGACATCGACCTCGCCCAGTTTCAGCGCGGTCAGGCGGGTCGTTTCATCCGGAATGACCTTGAAGACAAGCTTCTTGACGGATGGCGCCTTACGCCAATAGCCGTCGAATGCCCGCAAAACCAGTTCGACACCCGGATCGAACGAGACGAACCTGTATGGTCCCGCGCCGACCGGCGCCTTTTTGAACCCATCGTCCCCCACGCTCGTCACATACGCCCTGGGCACGATCCACCCCGCGCCGGTGACGCCGGAATAGTAGGTCAGAAAATCCGGCCATGGTTTGTGAAGCCGGAAAACCACGCGCCGCGGATCGGGTGTTTCCACCGCGGCGATTTTGTCCTTCATGAAGCGCATGGCATTGCCGCGATAGCGTTCAAAGGAAAACTTCACGTCGTCCGCCGTCACCGTCTCGCCGTTATGGAATGTCGTTCCATCGCGCAGAACGAATTCATGGCTGAGGCCATCGGCGGACGCGGTGTAGGACCGCGCCAGGCATGGAGCCATGGAATTGCCTGGCATCGGCTTCATCAGCCCGTCATGCAGGGCGTAAAGCAGCATGAAGGGGGTGATGATGCCGCCGGTTTCGGCGGGATCGAACCAGGTGGGCGCGAGCGATACGTGCGAAGCCCAGACCAATTGCCCCTTCGGGGCAGCCCAGGCGGCGCCGGAATGGCTTCCCAGCAGGGTAAGCGTGGCTGACGCCATCACGTCACGGCGTGTGATCTGAGGGGTCGTCCGCTCATGACCAGGTCTTCGGCGGCCCAAGGGCAGCGGCGGGGAATCATGGCCCCAGCGTATTGAACCCATTTTTGCCTCCCTCGCTCTTGTTATTCTTGGGTATGATGCTTCATGTATGCCGGGTATGCGAAAATTCCATATTGATTTTGAAAATTCTTGAAATTTCATGTGCATCTGGTCTATTGCAAGATATGGAAGCGCGAGGCTGAAAGGCTTCGCGTGTCGTGGACGCTCGTTGTTTTATTCCCGTGGATGAATGCGCGGCGAACAGTTCCCGCGGCGCCGCCGGGCGCGTGGCATTGTCAAACGCGCGACGGCATCATGGCGCCAAACCATGAAGTGGAGAGTTATACCAACGGCCCTTATTGTTGACCCTTCCCCGTCATCCCCCGGCCGGGCCGGGGGATGACGGCGGCGGGGTGGCCAGATCGACGATAATTCCTGAGCGTCGCCTTAGGGTAAGGCACGGCACGTCCTGACGCGGTGTTTCTCAACCCACCCGCGTTGCCAGCAACGCCGCACCCGGCCATTGTGCCTCCAGAACCACCCGGAACGATCCCGATGGACGAAGACTTCCGCAAGGCCGCGCTCGACTACCACCGCTATCCGCGGCCCGGCAAACTCGCCATCGAAGCCACCAAGCGCATGGCGACCCAGCGCGACCTGGCGCTGGCCTATTCTCCCGGCGTCGCGGCGGCGTGCGAGGCGATCCAGGCCAATCCCGACGCGGCGCGTGATTACACGGCGCGCGGCAACCTCGTGGGCGTGATCTCCAACGGCACCGCCGTCCTCGGGCTTGGCAACATCGGCGCCCTCGCGGGCAAGCCGGTGATGGAGGGCAAGGCGGTCCTGTTCAAGAAATTCGCCGGCATCGACGTGTTCGACATCGAAGTGGACACCCAGGATCCGGACCGCTTCTGCGACGTGGTGGCGGCCCTCGAACCCACCTTCGGCGCCATCAACCTGGAAGACATCAAGGCCCCGGAATGCTTCGCGATCGAGGCGAACCTGCGCGCCCGCATGGGCATCCCGGTGTTCCACGACGACCAGCACGGCACCGCCATCACCGTCGCCGCCGCCGTGCGCAATGGATTGCTGTTGCAAGGCAAGACGCTGGAGGAAGCGAAACTCGTCACCTCCGGCGCGGGGGCGGCGGCGCTCGCCTGCGTCGATTTGCTGGTGTCGATGGGATTGCCCGCGGGCAACGTCACCCTGACCGACGTGAAGGGCGTCGTCCGCGCCGACCGCCCGGACATGCTGCCCAACATGGCCCGCTACGCCCGCGACACCAACGCCAACACGCTGGAAGACGTACTGGGCGGGGCGGATGTGTTCCTCGGCCTGTCGGCGCCGCGCGTGCTGAAACCGGAATTCCTGCCTCTGCTCGCCCCCAGCCCGCTGATCCTGGCGCTCGCCAATCCGGACCCGGAGATCGACCCCGCCGAGGTCCGCGCCCGCCGGCCCGACGCCATCGTCGCCACGGGCCGCAGCGATTACCCCAACCAGGTCAACAACGTCCTGTGTTTCCCGTTCATCTTCCGGGGCGCCCTCGACGTCTCCGCCACCACCATCAACGAGGCGATGAAGATCGCCGCCGTGGAGGCGCTCGCCGGTCTGGCCCGCGTCGAGGCGAGCGAGGTGGTCGCCGCCGCCTATGGCGGCACCGCGCCGGTGTTCGGGCCCGAGTACATCATCCCCCGCCCGTTCGATCCGCGGCTGATCCTGGAAATCGCCCCCGCCGTCGCGCGGGCGGCGATGAAGTCCGGCGTCGCCCGCCGCCCGATCGCCGATTTCACCGCCTACCGCCGCGACCTGGAACGCTTCGTTTTCCGCTCCGGCTACCTGATGCGCCCGGTGTTCGAGGCCGCCGCGCGCGATCCCAAACGCATCGTCTTCGCGGAGGGCGAGGACGAGCGCGTGCTGCGCGCCGCGCAGACGCTGATCGATGACGGCATCGCCCATCCCATCCTCCTGGGCCGTCACGCGGTGATCGGCTCCAAGGTCAGGGACATGGGGCTCAGGATGGAAGTTGGCCGCGGGCTGACGGTGCTCGATCCGGCGCGCGACCATGAAGTCTTCGCTTCCCTGGTGCCGGAATACCAGCGCCTGGTGGGGCGCCACGGCACGCCGCCCGCCCCGGCGCAACGGCGGGTCGCCACGCGGCCCTCCGTCGCCGCCGCGATGATGCTGCACATGGGCCTCGCCGACGCCGCGATCTGCGGCGGCACCGGCGCCTGGTGGCGGCAAATTCAGTACATCCTGCCCATCATCCCCCGCCGCCCGGAGGTCAGCCGCGTCTACGGCCTGTCCTGCGTGATCCTGTCCAGCGGCGTGCTGTTCCTCTGCGACACCCACATGGTGATCGACCCCACCGCCGAGCAGATCGCCGAGATGACCCTGCTCGCGGCCGAGGCGGTGCGCGGCTTCGGCATCGCCCCCAAGGCGGCGCTGCTGTCCCACTCCAGCTTCGGCGCCAGC
>JAYVCG010000348.1:0-9057 GCA_043750075.1 Acetobacteraceae bacterium
GTGGACCGCCCATTCTGGATAGACCCGAAACCCTGTGCTAAACTCCGCGCCTTCGCTTCTGGCGGAGTCTTGAAGCTGTCATGAACTGAACCGAGAGCACCTTGAGCGCCACGACCGAAGCCACGCCTCCCGCCCCGCCGGAAGAATTGCATCCGGTGATCCTCGAGGAGGAGATGCGCCGGTCGTATCTCGACTACGCGATGTCGGTGATCGTCTCCCGTGCGCTGCCCGACGCCCGCGATGGCCTGAAGCCGGTACACCGGCGCATCCTGTATGCGATGCAGGAGGCTGGCTACACCGCCGACAAGGCCTACCGAAAATCCGCCCGCGTCGTGGGCGAGGTGATGGGCAAATACCATCCGCACGGCGACGCCTCGATCTACGACGCCCTGGTGCGCATGGCGCAGCCATTCTCGATGCGCACGTTGCTGATCGACGGCCAAGGCAATTTCGGCTCGGTCGACGGCGATCCGCCAGCGGCGATGCGCTACACCGAAGTCCGTATGGCCCGTGCCGCCGGGCTGCTGCTGGCCGATATTGACCGCGACACGGTGGATTTCCAGGCCAATTACGACGATAGCGAGCATGAGCCGAAGGTTCTTCCGGCCAGCTTTCCCAATCTGCTGATCAACGGCGCCAGCGGCATTGCCGTCGGCATGGCGACCAACATCCCGCCGCACAACCCGTCCGAGATCATCGACGCCACCCTGGCGCTGATCGCCAACCCCGACACCAGCCTCGAAGAGCTGATGAAGATCGTCCCCGGTCCGGATTTCCCGACGGGCGGCATCATCATCGGCCGCTCCGGCATCAAGGGCGCGTTCGAAACCGGCCGCGATTCGATTGTCGTCCGCTCCCGCACCGAGATCGAGGAGATCCGCAAGGACCGCTTCGCCATCATCGTCAACGAAATCCCCTACCAGGTGAACAAGAAAACCCTGCTGGAACGGATTTCCGAACTGGTGCGCGCCAAGCAGATCGAGGGCGTGTCGGAGATGCGCGACGAGAGCGACCGCTCCGGCATGCGCATCGTCATCGAACTGCGCCGGGATGCGACGCCCGAGGTCGTGCTCAACCAGTTGTTCCGCTTCACCCAGATGCAGACCAGCTTCGGCATCAACATGCTGGCGCTGGACAATGGCCAGCCGCGGCAGATGGGGCTGAAGGACGCGCTCCAGTGCTTCATCCGTTTCCGCGAGGAAGTCATCATCCGCCGCGCCCGCCACGATCTGGGCCGGGCGCGCGACCGGGCGCACAACCTGGTGGGCCTCGCCATCGCGGTGGCCAACATCGACGACGTGATCCGGCTGATCCGCTCCAGCCCGGACTCAGCCACGGCGCGGCAGGCGCTGATGGACCGCGACTGGCCGGCCGAGGACATCGATGTGCTGCTGGCGCTGATCGACGAGCCGGGCAACATCATCTCCCCCGAGGGCACCGTCCGCCTGACCGAGGAACAGGCCCGCGGCATCCTGGAACTGCGCCTCGCCCGCCTCACCGGGCTGGAACGCGACAAGATCCAGGCCGATCTCACCGAGGTGGCGGAACAGATCCGCGCGCTGCTGGAAATCCTCGGTTCGCAAATCCGCCGCATGGAAGTGATGACCGAGGAACTGGCCGCCGCGCGCCGCGAAATCGCCTCGCCGCGGATGACCGACATCTCCGACGCGCTGTCGGACCAGGATGACGAAAGCCTGATCGAGCCGGGCCAGATGGTCGTCACCATCACCCGCGACGGGTTCATCAAGCGGACCACGCTGGAAACCTACCGCTCGCAGAACCGCGGCGGGCGCGGGCGTTCGGGGGCCTCCACGCGCGGCGACGACATCGTGACGCGCAGCTTCAACGGGCACACGCATCAATGGGTGCTGTTCTTCTCCTCCGGCGGCAAGGCGTTCCGCGAGAAGGTGTGGCGCCTGCCCGAGGCCGGTCCCACCGCCAAGGGCCGCGCGCTGGTCAATCTGCTGCCCGAACTGGGCGCCGACACCATCACCACGGTGCTGCCGCTGCCGCAGGATGAGACATTGTGGGAAAGCCTGCACCTCGTGTTCGCCACCGCCTCGGGCAATGTGCGGCGCAACCGGCTGTCGGATTTCCGCAATGTCCGTTCCTCCGGCCTGATCGCCATGAAGCTCGATGAGGGCGACCGGCTGATCGGCGTCGCCACCTGCCGGGAGGGCGATGACGTGCTGCTCGCCACCCGCTCTGGGCGGTGCATCCGCTTCCAGCTCACGGACGACACGGTGCGCGTCTTCGCGGGCCGCGACAGTTCCGGCGTGCGCGGCATCAAATTGCAGAACCGCGATGAGGTCATGAGCCTGTCGGTGCTGCGCCATCTCGACGCCAGTCCGGCGGAGCGGCTGGCTTACATCAAGGCCGCCAACGCGCGCCGCCGCAACGGCGGCGAGGAGGAGGCGGAGCCATCGCTGCTTCCGGCCATCGAGACCTCCACCATTGAGGCCCCTGGCATCGAAGCTGAGGAAACAGAGGACGAGACCGCCAGCCTGACCCCCGAGCGCATCGCCGAGATGGAGGAAGCCGAGGAAATGCTGCTGACCGTCACCGACAGCGGTTTCGGCAAACGCTCCTCGGCCTATGAATACCGGGTGACCGGCAGGGGCGGGCAGGGGATCGCCAACATCACCCTGGCGCCGCGCAACGGGAAATTCGTGGTCGCGACCTTCCCGGTCCGGCCCGGCGACGATGTGATGCTGGTGACCGACGCCGGCCGGCTGATCCGGGTGCCGGGCGATCAGGTGCGCGTCACCGGGCGTCTGGGCATGGGCGTGACCTTGTTCCGCGTCGATCAGGGCGAGCACGTCACCAGCGTCTTCCCGGTGCTGGATGAGACAGGCGACGACACCGAAGCCCCCGTTGAGGTTTTGGGGGAAGCCGCCACGGATGGTCCGGGCGGCGGGCTGGAGACCGAGGACGGCAATCATGTCTGACACCAGCAGGCCCGTGCCCGCGGACCCGCGCCACGGCAAAATCGATCTGGACACCGGGCACGCCAGGCCGGTGCGGATCGGGCTTTACCCCGGCACGTTCGATCCGGTCACCAACGGCCATCTCGACGTCATCAGCCGCGCGGCGCGATTGCTCGACAAGCTGATCGTCGGCGTCGCCATCAACACCGGCAAGGGCCCCTTTTTCACGCTGGAGGAACGGATCGAACTGGTGGAAGCCGAGATTTCCGCCATCGCCGACAAGAACGGCATGGTGATCGAGGTGCTGCCGTTCGACACGCTGTTGATCGATTTCGCCCGCAAGGTCGGGGCCTCGCAGATCGTGCGCGGCCTGCGCGCGGTCACCGATTTCGATTACGAGTTCCAGATGGCCGGCATGAACTACCGCATGGCCCCGGACGTGGAGACGGTGTTCCTGATGGCCAGCGAGCGGCATCAGTTCATCGCCTCGCGTCTCGTCAAGGAAGTGGCGATGCTGGGGGGCGACATCACCTCCTTCGTGCCAAAGCTGACATTCGAGCGGGTGATGCGACGCATCCGCGAAAAATCCTGAGCAGGAGTTGATCATGCGACGCCGTACTTTGATCGCGTCCGCGGGCGTGTTGACGACCGCGGGCCTGACCGCTGGCTTCATGGGACACAAGGCCCAGGCCCAGACGAGTGATCTGGAGAACACGCTTTATCTGGACACCAAGGGCGGGCGGGTGGTCATCCAGTTGCTGCCCGATCTGGCGCCCGCCCATGTGGAGCGGATCAAGACCCTCACGCGCCAGGGGTTCTACGACAACACCCCGTTCCACCGGGTGATCGAGGGCTTCATGGCGCAGGGCGGCGATCCAACGGGAACGGGCACCGGCGGCAGCAAACTGCCCAATCTGAAGGCCGAGTTCTCCACCAGCCGGCAGTTCCTGCGCGGCGTGTGCGGCATGGCGCGCTCGGGCGATCCGAACAGCGCCAACAGCCAGTTCTTCATCATGTTCGCGCCGGGGCCGCCGTTGAACGGCCAGTACACCATCTGGGGCCAGGTGGTGAAAGGCATGGAGTTCGTCGATCAGATCAAGCGTGGCGGCGGCTCGAGCGGCGCCGTGACGGACCCGGACCGGATCGTCCGCATGCGTGTCGCCGCGGATGCGAAGTAAGCCAGGCCGTATCCATCCGGCCGTGCCACCCGGCGCGGCCGTAACCTTTGAAACGGAAGTACCATGAGCGACAGCAGCGCCGAGAACACGCTTCACCTGGACATCAAACAGGGCCGCGTGGTGATTCAGTTGTTCCCCGATATCGCGCCCGGCCATGTGGAGCGGATCAAGACCCTCACGCGCCAGGGGTTTTACGACAACACCCCGTTCCATCGGGTGATCGAGGGCTTCATGGCGCAAGGCGGCGATCCGACCGGCACCGGGACCAGCGGCAGTCCGCTGCCCGACCTGAAGGCGGAGTTCACCAAGGAGAAAAGCTTCGCGCGCGGCACCTGCGGCATGGCGCGGACCGGCGATCCCGACAGCGCCAACAGCCAGTTCTTCATCATGTTCGCGCCCGCCTCGCATCTGGACGGTCAGTACACCATCTGGGGGCAGGTGACGCAGGGCATGGAACTGGTCGATCAGATCAAACGTGGCAGCGGCGGCGGCGGCACGGTGTCCGATCCGGAGCGGATCGTTCAGATGTGTGTGGCGGCGGACGCGAAGTAACGTTCGCGGTAAGCATCGAAACGCCGTCCGTGCCAGGGCATGGGCGGCGTTTTTGATTCCTGCTGGCCGTTGCCGGGAACCGGCCCGCCTGTCCGCGCCGTGCTGGCGGGAAGACAAGGCAATGACACCACAAAGACACAAAGACACAAAGAATTCTTTGTAATTTCAGACGGATACCTTTGTGTCTTTGTGCCTTTGTGGTGCATTTTCCTTTTGGCCGTGGCACGGGAACAGGTGCCAGACCATGCGCGTGCCGGCGAAGCCTGAAACGCCCTCACGCCGCCGCGCGGGAAACGAAAGTGGCGGGGAGGGGAAATTTCCGCCGCTCTCGCGTGACGGGCGGCGATGGCGTGGATCGTTGGCCGCACCGCGCGGGGACACGGCGATGGGGGGGAGGGGCAGCGCCCCGGTCTTTCTTTAACGTAACGATTTTGTCATTTGTATTAACGCCCGAGCCCGATCCGCCCCACCACCGTCCCCGACACCGCATCCACCACCACTACCCGGTCCACCCCCCCGCCACGCAACGTCACCACCACCCGTCCCCCCTCCTGAACAACCCCCGCGATGCTGGTGCCGGACGGCTCATCCAGCACGGTGGAAAATGCTCTCCCAGGCACGGCGGCGGGCGGGCTGATCCCACCCCGTTTGACGATCGCCGCGATCATCACCGCCGTCCCCCCCAGGATCAGCACCCCCATCACGATGGTCACGATCTTCAACGCCCGCATCCCGTTTCCCATGCCTCCTCCTGATCCCGCGGCCTTTCCGGCCAGACGCTCCGGGTCTATGCCTGCGCCATGACAGGCACGCCACCCGCACCCATCCGTCTCACGATCGCACCCGGACAGGCGGGCCAGCGAATCGACCGGCTGCTGTCCGAGCAAACCGGCGCGCCCTCCCGCTCTCGCATCAAGACGCTGATAGAGGAAGGCGCCCTGGCACGCCTGCCCAACGCCACCTCCCCACGCCCATGGACCCAGGTGCGCGAACCCGCCGATCCGGCGCGGGAAGGCGCGGTCTATCTGCTGACGATCCCCGCCCCGGTTTCCGCCACGCCGCTGCCCGAGGCGATCCCGTTCCCCATTCTGTTCGAGGACCGCGACCTGATCGTGCTCGACAAACCGGCGGGCCTCGTCGTCCACCCGGCGCCGGGCAACCTGGAGGGCACCCTGGTGAACGCCCTGCTGGCGCATTGCGGCGCGGACCTGACCGGGATCGGCGCCGAGAAACGGCCCGGCATCGTCCACCGGCTGGACAAGGATACCTCCGGCGTGATGGTGGTGGCGAAAACCCAGCTGGCCAGCGACGCGCTGACGGCGGCCTTCGCGGCACGCGACATGGAAAGAAGCTATCTGGCGCTGTGCTGGGGACTGCCCAGTCCCACCAGCGGGTCGATCGAGGGCGCCATTGGCCGCGACAAACGCGACCGTAAACGCATGGCGGTGGTGAGCCAGGGCGGCAAGGCGGCGCTGACCCATTACAAGGTGCTGCGCGCCTTCGCCACCGCGGCGGCGCTGGTGGAATGCCGCCTCGGCACCGGCCGGACGCACCAGATCCGCGTCCACATGAGCACCAGCGGCCACCCGATCATGGGCGATCCCTTGTATTTACGCCGGATTCCGGCCGCCGCGAAAATCCTGCCCGATCCGGTCCGCGCCGCGCTGCTCGATTTCCCCCGCCAGGCGCTGCACGCCGCCAGCCTCGGCTTCGCGCATCCCCGCACGGGAGAGAAACTGCGCTTCGAAACCCCGCCGCCCGCGGACATGGCCGCTCTGATCGCCCAGTTGGAAGCGCCGCCGTCAGGCCGCTGAGTGGCGTGATACCGGGGTATTAGGCAGGGTGCATACCCGCGCGGACAATCTTTCGGGCAATTAATTAGTTAGTAATCTTGACAGGACCGCGTTGGTCCTGTATGAAGATGGCGTCGTGGCGAGGGATGCATCGCCCGCACGGGAAAGCCCGGACATGCCGCCGCCAGCCTTGGGGCGGGTGTCCGGAAGGGAACTCCCGGTCCGCATCCGGCTTACACTTTATATCACGCCGCGAACGTACATGCGCCATCCCTGGGCATGGGGCACGCGGCTGACGAATGGAGCCTCCGATGGCCTCTGCCGTCCTTAACATCGCCCCCGAAGGCAATCTGACCCGGTATCTCCAGGATATCCGGAAATTCCCAATGCTGACCCCTGAAGATGAGCTGTCTCTTTCCCATCGGTGGCGCGATCAGCAGGATATGGAGTCGGCACACAAGCTTGTCACCTCCCATTTGCGCCTGGTCGCGAAAATAGCGATGGGCTACCGCGGCTACGGCCTTCCGGTGGGCGAACTGATAAGCGAGGGCAACGTCGGCATGATGCAGGCGGTGAAGCGCTTCGATCCGGATCGCGGCTTCCGGCTCGCGACCTACGCCATGTGGTGGATCAGGGCGGCGATCCAGGAATACATCCTGCACTCCTGGTCGCTGGTGAAAATGGGCACCACGGCGGCGCAGAAAAAATTATTCTTCAATCTCCGTAGGTTGAAGGGTCAAATGAAAGCGATTGATGATGGCGATCTGCAACCTGAACAGGTGACGGAGATCGCCCGCGTCCTCGGTGTGCCGGAACAGGACGTGGTGAACATGAACCGCCGTCTGGCCGCCCCCGATCACAGTCTGAACGCGCCCGTGCGGCAGGACAGCGAGGGCGAATGGCAGGATTGGCTGGTCGATGAGCAGGACAGTCAGGAAACCTCCCTCGCCGACCGCGAAGAATTGACCGGACGCAAGGCGCTGCTCACTGGCGCGTTGAAGACGCTGAATGAGCGGGAGCGCGACATCCTGATGGAACGGCGTCTGAAGGATAATCCCTCGACGCTGGAGGATTTGTCGCACAAATACAACATCTCCCGCGAGCGCGTGCGTCAGATCGAGGTGCGCGCGTTCGAGAAGCTGCAAAAGGCGATGAAGGTGCGTGTCGCCGAGCAGCGGGCTGAGGCGAGTGAGCGCGCCGCGGCGCATTGATGGGTTGGTATAAGTGAGGGAAGCCGGAGGGTGGAGAAGCGCCTCCGGTTTTTTCATGGAGCTTCGCCCCATACCCCGCCAGGAGGCTTTGCCTCCTGGGCCTCCACCAAAGGCTTGCCTTTGGAAACCATCCCTCGGAGTGGGTCCAGGGGCCAGGCCCGTCTGCTCCGATCAGGAAACATCCCGCTCCCCGTCACCCTCCTCCACCCCCCACGCCTCCGCGATCCGCCCATGCAGCACCTGTAACCGCGTGGCTCGCGCCAAGGCCCCGGCCTCCAGCACCGCCCGCACCCCCAACGGCACGAGTTCCGTCATCAGCCAGCCAGCGGCGGCGGCGCTCCAGGCAACCCCGGTGGTCAAGGGATCACCCAGGATGATCAGCGCGGTCTCAAGGGACTGCCCGGTGTTCCACAGCATGATGACCGGCTGAACACACCCCGCCAGACCACAGGTCAGCACGGTGCGCGCCACCGGACGGCCAGCCGCGCGATCCAGCTTCAACGCCACCAGACCAGGCGCCAGCAAACCCGCCGCCAGCACCGCGATTCCAGGCGCGACCGCCACCAGCGCGCCACACGCCAGACCCGACAGCCAGACCAGGGAGCGGCCACTCCCCTCTGTACCGCCAGCAGCCTTTTTGGCCTTGGGTGCTTTCGCCATCGCTCGCCTGTGAACATGAAGGTCAGTGTCTCAAAGAATCGCGCGTCATCCCAAAGCGGCGAGAACCAGCGTGGCCGCGATGGCGGCGAGCCCCACGCCGGCGGCGATCTCCTGTCCCAGACGCGCGGCCAGGGCGGCGCGCTGGTCTGTGCCCGTGGTGATCGCGTGCAACTCGGCATCCAGACGGGCGAGGTCGCTGAGGGCGCCTCGCAACCCCTCCGCGTCCGCCGTCTGAGCCGCCCGGTTGTCCAGCAAAGCCAGCATGGGCGGCAGCGATCCGGCCCTGGTCAGGGCCTGAAGCCGCTCCTCGATCACCGTACGGCGCTCCCGGTTCTTCCAGAGTCCGGTCAGAGGCGCGGCACGGGCGGCGATCCAGGCGGCGAGGCCCGGTAAGGGGGCCTGATGAAAACGGATCTGCATTTCGCTCAGCAGACGCAACATGCTCAGGATCGGGCTGGCCGGATTTCCATGAGCGGCGTCCAGGGTCAGTGCCTTCACTTCCTGTTCCAGCCAGCGTTCGGACCGCGCGGCGATGAAGGCCACGACATGCGCGTCCAGCACCTCCACCGCCGGGGACGTGGCGGCGAGGGCGTCCAGGGCCGGTGGCAGATCGCTCATCATCGCGATCCAGCGTCCCGCCAGCAGCGGACTGGCGCAGGGCGCCAGGGGATTGAGCGCGTAGGTCAGACGCGGCAGCCCGCCCGAGGGCCCCTTGATCCGCGTGACCGCCCGCCAC
>JAYVCG010000349.1:0-11072 GCA_043750075.1 Acetobacteraceae bacterium
ACAAATCCCCGTACATCCACGAGAAAACTGATCAGCTCGAACGTCTTCGCCGCCAGCCGGTCCGCCCGTGCCCGCAGGTTCGGATCGTCGTCAAACAAATGCGGAAGATGCGCCCTCAACATGCCGGCACAGGAACCGGAGGGCGCGACGACATGATCGTACCCCTCGAACGCATCCAGGATCCCCACCGCCAGATCCCGCGCGGTCGCGCGATCCCCGGAGTTGTACGCGGGCTGGCCGCAACAGGTCTGGGCGCGCGGCACCTCCACCTGGCATCCGGCCTGCTCCAACAGCCGTAGCGCGGCGAAGCCGACCGAGGGACGGTACAGGTCCACGAGACAGGTGACGAACAACCCCACACGGGGTTTTTTTATTTCAGGCGGGGTTTTTATCTCAGGCACTGCGCGCCGCCACCAGATGCCAGACCGGATCGGCCTGATGCAGATCGCGTTCGAACGTCCACAGATCGGTGATTTCCGTCACCGCGTCCGTTCCCACCAGCACCTGACCGGATGCGCCATGCGTCATGTTCACCTGATCCGAGACGATCCGCACGGTGACGGAAGCGAGACTGCCTTTCAGTTCCGCCTGCTCGATGGACAAAGCATGCATGGCGCGGATGTCGCTGATTTGCGTGTGCGCCGCTTTCTCCCGTTCCGTGATCGCCGACTCGAAGGCGTGCCAGGTGTCCTCGCCCAGTAGTGGGCGCAACTGGCCACGATCACCGGCGGCGAAGGCGTGCACGATGATCTGAAAGGCTTTTTCCGCGCCGTCGAGGAAACTCGCGGGCTCGAAATCGCGATCCATCGCCGCCATGCCGGTCAAGGTCTGGCCCAGGGGACTGCCAGGATCGGGGAGCGTTTTCCGGGCGCCGGCAACAGGGGGAACCACACCCTGCCCCTGAACAGGCTGGGCTGACGCCGTATCGCGTGGAGCGATCGGGCCTGGCGGCTGCTCAAAGCCGGTGCGGCGGCCAAGGATACCCCTCAGCCGCAAAACCAGAAACGCGGCGATCATGCCAAACAGTATGATATCAATTGGAAATCCACCGGTCAGACCCATCCGATCCTCCTATGATCTCACAGATAGGCGTGGTCGGGGCCGGATACAAATCATCTCCTGTCACGCGGGCTTCTGGCGCTCTGGCAAAGTGGCATGGGCACGGTCATTGAACCGCGCGTCCGCCGTCGAATCCCAGGAAACCGGCGGTGGGGATCGGGGCGCCGCCATTGCCGGAATACAGTCTTGGGGTCGCGGCGACACGGGGTTCCGGCGCGCGAGGCGCTTCCGCCACGCGGGGACGGGGCGAAGGCTGGCCGCCCGCTCCGCTGGGCTGGGCGCCTCTGTCGCGCCGCTCACCATCGCGGCCCAGGGTGGTGTCCTGGCCGCGCATGGACAGCAGCAGGAAGGAAATGTTGTTGCGCGCCAGATCGACCGAAAGTTCCAGCGGCGTGAGCCCCAGCAGATTGCGGCCCTCCAGATTCGCGCCGCGATTGACAGCGTCGCGCGCCGCGGCGGTATCACCGCGGTTGATCGCGTCGAACAGCGCGTCCGTGGGCGACAGGCCCGACGGCGCCTGGGTTGGCAGCGCGGGGTCGGGGGTGGCGCGGGCGCCCGGAAGGGCGGCGGGTTGCGGGCCCTCGGGCTTCGCCGCCGGTGCTCCCCCTCGCATCATGCGCTGGGTCGCGGCGCCCGGACCCGTTGCCCCGGCGCCACTGCCGCCAAACTGCGCGAGGCAAGGCACGGGAGCGAGGAGCGCAAAGCCCAGTCCAGCGATCAAAAGCCCATGCGGCAGCTTGTTCATGTCAGTCTCTCCAGAGGATCTGGTGCGTTTCCCGCTCATGATATCCGGGGAGAACGGGGAATCGGCGCGCGTGATCCAGGCGTGCCCGGAATGGAGACGCGGCGAGTGTGTATCACCAGCCGTTCATTCTCGGCCAGACGGCCACCACCTCATCCGAGTCATCGACGACGTGATAGCGGTCGTGCGCCGCCGCTGTCAGGCAGGCATGGTTGGGTAAAATCCGCAGTTTGGCGCCGATTTCCACGTCCATCGGATGGTTGGGATCGAGTTCGATGATCCCATGCTCCTGATAGACTTTCCGCACGATCACGTCGCCCGGACTGCGTTCCCCGCGCGCATTGAGCACGAGGCCGAAGCCGTAATCGTGCGGCGCCTGTTCCGTGCTGCGGTCCTTCGACAGGGCCAGCGCGCCCGCGTCGATCAGCAGGTGGCCGGGCTGGCGGCCGATGACGCTGGTGAGCACCGAAAGCGCGATGCCGTCGCGGGCATTGGTTTCGATCTCCATCTGGAACAGGTCGCCGAACATGTAGACTCCGGCGCGAAACTCCGTCAGGCCGTTCATGTTCTCGGCATGCCGGCCGGTGGGCGAACTGCCCGCCGACACAACCGAGAGTACATGACCCGCGGCCCGCAGGCGCTGGGCGGCATAGACGACGTGGCTGCGCTCCAGCTCGGCGATTTCCTGAATTTCCCGGATGCCGCGTGCCTGATAGACATGGCCCGCGTGCGTCATGACGCCAATCAGACTGGGGCCGAGGCGGGCGCCGAGTTCCATCATCCCGTCCTCGGCGACGCGGACGCCGCCACGCTGCTCGCCGCAGTCGATTTCGATCAATGCCTTGATCCCGGCCGGATGGGCCGCGATGGCGCTGGCCACCGCCGCGTCATCGGTGATGACCGTCACCCGCGCGCCATTGGCGTTCAGCTTGGCCACCTGATCGAGCTTCGCCGGCGTGATGCCGACGGCATAGAGGATGTCGGTGATGCCATGGCTGGCGAAATACTCCGCCTCGGCCAGGGTGGAGACGGTGATCCCGCCGGGCTGGCCTTGCAGCACCAGCCGCGCCACGTCGATCGATTTCGCGGTTTTCATGTGCGGGCGCAGCGGCACGCCAAGGCGCGCGAGCCCGTTCGTCATCGCGCGGATGTTGCGCAGCAGGGTCGGACGATCGAGCACGAGACAAGGCGTCGGCAGATTGGCGAGCTTCATGAGGGGGGCGTCCAGGTCGCTGTGTCGTCGATGGGCAGAACGGGCCGTGGCATGTGACGCCACGCGAAACGGGACAGGACCGGGCTGGTCAGACCAGGCGCATCGACCTCGATCACGTCCTCATGGCGGAAGAACTCGTCGAACCCGCCTCTGAAATGGCCACGCGATTTGACCACGACAACCCGCGCGGCGGCGATATCCAGACCGAACATTTCAAAAAACACCGGATCGGCGCACTGGACGCGGTTGCTGATGACGATGACGGTCAGGCCCCCGATCCGCAACGCGGCGCACAGACCGAGATCGAGCGTATTGTTGGCGTAGATGCCGCGGCGTCCGCGCACGGGTTGATCGCGCAGCCCGGCCACCACCGCGTCCGCCGCGAAAGGCTTGCTGAACGCATCGCCGCCCTCCCGGTTGAAGCGGGCGGTGAACGCCGCGCCCCGGTCCAAAAGATGCGCCTCGGCGGCGAGGGCGGGATCGTGGATGACGCCCACCAGACCATCCCGCACTCCGGCTGCCAGGAAAGCCTGGAGAATCCCCATCGTGTTGCCGCGCCCGCCGCCACCGGGATTGTCCGCGACATCGGCGAAGATCAGCGCGTGGCGCGACGGGTCTTGCGCGGCTTTCGCCAGGGCGGTCGCTTCCGCCAAACTGGTGAGGCTCGGGCGGAAACGGTCGCGCCGCGCCCAGCCGGCCTCGGCGATTTCCCGCGTCAGGCTGTCGGCGGCATCCTGGTCCAGCGCGGTGACGATGACGGACAGCCCGTTGAACGGCGTGTCGGCATAGGCGAACCCGCCCATGACGGAGACATTCAGCACGCGGCCCGCGTATGGCGCCTCATGCATCCGTTGCTGACCCAGATCGATCAGTTCGCCATAGGGGCGGGCATGGGCGTCCTTGCCGGTCAGTTGCGTCACGGTCGGCGGCACGATCGGCAGACGCACCCGCGCCAGATATGTGCGCGTGCCGCTCATCAGACGGCGCAGCACCTGAGCCGCCTCAGCGCCGCGTTCCCGCATGTCGAGATGGGGATTGGTGCGATAGCCGATATAAGCATTCACCAGATCGACATTGGCCGCCGAGACATTGGCGTGCAGATCGTACGTCGCCACGACCGGCACGGTTTCCCCCACCACGCGGCGGATCATCGCCAGCAGCGTGCCCTCCGGATCGTGGTCGTTCACCGTCAGACCGGCGCCGTGCAACACACAGTAAACGCCGTCCAGGGGACCGGCGGCGCGCAGATCGGTTTCCCATTGCGCCATCATCCGGTCGAAGAACTCCTGCGAGACGGGACCGTTCGGTTCCGCCATCGCCAGCAAACCGGGCACCGGCCGCCACGGCCCGGCCATGTCCCCGGCCGCGTCCATGTCGGCCACGAAACCCGGCATCTCCCCCAGCATCATCGGCGCGGGCGAGCGGGCGTTGGCCAGCATCGCCTCCCCGCCCAGAAGGGTGCGCGCGGTGAAGTCGTTCTCGTGCGTGATGGGCGCGAAACGATTGCACTCGATGGAAAAGCCCAGGAGGGCGACGCGTGGTCCGTTCATGCTATGATCCCCATCAGTTCAGAGATGCGGGTGGTTGCTTTCAGGCCGCCGCCGGTCATCACCAGCACGGTGGTTTCCTCCGGCCCGATCGTCCCCGCCGCCAGCAACCGCTCCAGCCCCGCCACCACCTGGGCCGAGGTGGGTTCGACATAAATTCCCATGCGGGCGAGGTCGAACAGCGCGCTTTCGATGGCGGCTTCAGACACCAGCACGGCGCCGCCGCGGCTCTCGCGCAGCGCGGCGATCACCTCGGGGCGGCGGATGGGATGGGCGATGGCGGTGCCTTCGGCGATGGTCGGTGCGATCAGCGTGGGGATTTCCGCGTCGGTGCCCGCCAGGAACGCCGCCGCGATCGGCCCGCAATGCGCTGGCTGCACGGCGAAAATCCGTGGCATCCGGTCGATTTCCCCCGCCCGCAGCAGTTCGGAAAACCCGATCGCGCATCCCAGCACGTTCGAGCCCGCGCCGCAGGGGGTGATGATGGTGTCCGGCGCCTGAAACCCCAGATCCTCCCACAATTCGTAAGCCAGGGTCTTGGTGCCCTGCAAGAAAAACGGCTGCCAGTTATGGCTGGCGTAGAAAATCCTGTCCGCCGCGCGCACCGCCGCGTCGGCGGTGTCCTGGCGGGAGCCAGGGATCAACCGCATCTCCGCCCCATACGCCCGCATCTGCACCGTCTTGCCCGGACTGGTCGAGGACGGCGCCATGATCGTCGCCCGCATCCCCCCCGCCGCCGCATAGCCCGCCACCGCGGCTCCCCCATTGCCGGAGCTGTCCTCCAGCACATGCGTGATCCCCTGCGCGCGCAGCAGCGACAGCATGACGCTGGCGCCGCGATCCTTGAAACTGCCGGTGGGCATCATCCAGTCGCATTTCAGATGCACCCGCGCGCCATGCAGGGAACGCGTGATCAGCGGGGTCATTCCCTCGCCCATGGATATGGGAGAATCGACCTGGAACGGCAGCGCCGCGCGATATCGCCACAGGCTGCGCTCAGCCCCGTCGATCTGGCTGCGCGTCAGACCGGGCAGAGGCGTCAGGAACAGCGGCGCCTGATCGTCACCGCACCAGCGCGGGACCGAGAGGGGAAACGTCCGGCCCGTGCGCGGGTCGAGATAAGCGGGTTCAGTCATGACACCCTGTCACTGTGGCCGCGAATCGCCGCGGTGGGAAAAAAGGCTTTGGCCTTGTGTACCACCGACAGCCCTGGATGTTGACCCTTGGCTCCCCCGATGCCGTCCTCATCACAAATCCGCCCGCAGGAACCGGTGCATGAGCCCGCGCACCAGCGGGAGGCCACGCACGGTCACAGGCTCGGGTTTGCGTTCCGGCCCCAGATAAACCCGCGCCGTCAGCGCCCGCCGTGTGGGTCCGTCCAGGTCCGTGAACGCGAGGCCGAGTTGCTGTCCCCGTGCCCCCGCCCGGATGATGCGGGCCGGCAGAGCGGGCAGATCGGGCAACGTCACCATCAGCATGGCGCCTTCCGTCAGGGCGGTTGGCTCATCCACCCACACCAGGGCGCCGCTGATGGACAGATCCTCGGTGCGCCCTGACAAAGCGCGGCCCGCGTCCATCCCAGGGGCCATCCCAGGGGCCATCCCCATGGCCATCCCCATGGCCATCATCGTCACCGGCTCCCGGATGGACACACGCTGTTCCGCGCGTTGATACGGAAATTCGAAGCATGTCAGCACCGCTATCGCGCAGGTGACGAGATTGAGCAGCGTCCAGGCGAGCGCCATCAGCATCTCCCCGCCGTCGATCATGTCGGCGCGCGATCCGAACGCCGCGACGATGAGCGCGCCGATCGTGCCGAGGATGATGGTGAACAACACACAGAAACTCATCCAGTCCACGCGCCTGCGCTCGCACTCGCGGCCCTTCGCCGTCACCGGCAGGATTTTGAACAGCGGCTTGCCGAAGGGGCGGAACAGCGAGGCCAGGGCTGTTGGTAACAGTTCGACCGCCATGAACAACTGGAAAGCCGGGGAAACGATGGGAGTCCAGCAACGCTCGCCCAGGGAGAACAGCGCGGCCCAGACTCCGGCCAGCAGCAGGAGGGGCATGACGATGATTTCTTCCGGCGGCGCATGGGCGAAAATCCGTGGCCCGAACAACAGCACCAGGCCCGGCAGGATCGCGTACCAAAGCGGAATGAGCGAGCCGACGAGCCAATAGCTTTGCGAGAACAGCAGACGCTGCGCCAGGGTGAAGCCGGGCGCGAAAGGGCCGTGACGGGTGAACAGGATTTGCAGACTGCCGCGGCACCAGCGGTTGCGTTGATCGTGCAGCGCCGTGACCGATTCAGGGGCGAGCCCGATGCTGAGTTGTTCGCCCAGAAAAACGGTCCGCCAGCCCGCCTGCCAGAGTTTCATGCTGGTGATCTGATCCTCGATATCGCTCTGGGTCGCGAAGCCGCCCACGTCCACCAGCGCGGCGCGGCGCAGCATCGCGGACGTGCCGCAATAAAAAGCGGCGTCCCAGGCATCGCGTCCGGGTTGCATGACCTTGTAAAAAAGATCGAGATCGTCTGGCATGGCGCCATGCAATCCCAGATTGTTCCGGAATGGTTCCGGATTGCCGAACACCTGCGGCGATTGCACGATCGCCACCCTGGGCTCGCTGAAAAAACCAGCCATCTGGCGGATCGCCTGGGGAAACACCACGAAATCGGCATCGAGCGACAGGATGAACGGCGCCGACGTCTGGCCAAGCGCGTTGTTGTGATTACCGGCCTTGCGATCCTTGTTGTCCGGCCGGGTGATGTAACCCACGCCCAGTTCGGCGCAGCGGGCGGCCAGCCAGGGGCGCCGTCCGTCGTCGAGCACATGAACATGCAGCTTGCTGGCGGGCCAATCGAGATGCATCGCCCCCACCAGAGTCTTTTCCAGAATGTCCCACGTTTCGTTCATGGTCGCGATCCAGACATCGACCTCCGGCAGCGATTTCTGATCAACCATTCTCAGGGCCTGAGCGTAACGCCGCGCCTCGACACGGCGATCGCGAAAACGCGCCGTCAGCATCACGAACACCAGGAAATCGAGCAGACCGATCATGTCCATCACGCTGGAGACGTAAAGCCAGGGCGAGGCATCGTCCGCCGCCTCCGCCAGCACCATACCTCGTACGCGCCATATCATGAACAGAACGATCATCGCGGTGGTCAGGGCGGCGATCATGGCACGCCATGGCTGGCGTCTCGGCGGCGCGAGCATGTCCAGCAACAGGATCAGCAGAACGCAAACCGCCATCGCCGGAATGAACAGATCGCTCAGACCGTCAGGCATCATGGCCGGGTCACGCCTCGCCTGGGGAACGGATCACTGGAACCGCACACTGGCCGGTTGCCCAACCGGGCAGCCGCCCGTCTGATGCGCGGCCAGCCAGGCCGGATCGAGGTCGATGATCGCGGTCAGGGTCTGCCGGTTCTCGCGATCCGACAAGGGCGTGCCGCGCGACGGGTCCAGCGCCATCGCCGGATCGCGCAGGACGCGGATGCGCCCGGCCATGGCGGCGCCGGAACCGTAGAGGAAAACCCGCACGGAATCCCCGGCCCGCGGCGTCGCGAACCAGCCGGTCGAAATCGTCGCCTCGACATACATCGCGGAGCAATCCATCACATCGGCCAGCGGATTACCGCGCAACACCTCGGTGCCCGGCGCCCCGTAAACCGCCATCACCACGCCACCGATGGCCGAGGGCACGGCGATTTCCCGCAATGCCTCGACGCGCGCGGTTTCCGCGTTCGCCTCCGTTTCCAGGCTGGCGATCCCGGCGAGGGCGAGCGTGCGCTGATAGTTCAGTTCCAGACGGCGGACCTGGACCTCATCGTGTTTTTGTTGCGCGTAGGCGGCGCCGCCAAAACCGTTCTGCACGAAAATCCGTTGACGGGCGGCCTCCAGCGCCACGATGCTGGCCTGGCGCGCGGCGGCGGCCCGGTGCAGTGCCTCCTGCGCCAGCAGACGCGCGCGCGTCGCTTCCTCCAGCCGTTGCTCCACCGCGGTTCCGGCGGTGACCAGCCGTTGCACGCGGTCTTCCCATTTGCGCGTCGAGTCCAGTGTTTGCCGCGCATCCGCGATTGCTGTTTCCTGCCCGGTGATCGTGGCCTGGAGCCGTGCGCTTTCCGCGCCGGCATAAGCGGTGGTGCGCTCACGCAGATCGGTGGCCATGCGATCGAGATCGCCCAGGATCTGATCGAGGGCCTGGACGCGTTTTTGGGCATCGGCGAGCCGGGTCTGGAGTTCGAGCTTGCGGTGCAGGTCCACCCGCGGATCGCGGACGGCGAACACGTCGGTACCGGGCGCGATCGCCTGACCGACCGTGGCGCCGCCGCGCACCAGCGTGCCATCGATCGGCGCGCGCAGCGTCACCATCGGCGCGTTCACCACGCCGCGCAGACTGGCGGGCCGCACGAAGCGGTTGAACCCGTAGAGCGCGACCGCCAGCAGGGCCAAAAGCAAAATCCCGATGCGTATGAGGAACGCGCCCGAGACACGGTTGGGACGCGCGGCGGCATTGCCGATTCCCAGATCGTCCAGCAACGTGCCCGGACCCTGACGCGGCCGCATGGGGACATCCGCGTGTCGTGGACCGGCCTCAGCGGGTGGCGCCTGTCTGGCCATCATCGCCACCGCCGTATCCCGCACAAGGCGGCGAGCGCGGTCAGGAACCATAACGCCGCTCCCGGCGCCGGCACTTCCGTCACCGAGATATCGTCGATGTAGGGTCCGTAAAGGGGATTGCCCGTGGTGGCCTGGGACACGAATCGCAGGCTCGCCTCATTTTCATGCGCGGCTGGGGTGTAGAAAAAGCTTTCGGGCATGAACCCGCTGCCGGTGGGAGCGCAAAAGCGGACATCGCCACTCTCACCCAGGGAAACGGCCAGGGGATGGGAACAGCCGGTTCCGCTTCCTTCTCCGCCCGCGAGCTGGAAAGACACCTTGTAGGCCGTGCCGGCTGTCAGCCGGAACGGCGTCGTGCTCTCGATCGCGCCAGGTTGGTCGCCGTTCAGGTCCACGCAGTTTCCCGCGTCCGTCAGAGCGGCCGGGCAGGTGAAGAAGCCCGTATCCGCGCCGTTGAGCAGGTGTCCCAGCACATCGACGTTTCCGGACCGCACGGTGAACCGGGAACCGCCGAGGCTGGTGCTGAAATTGCTGCCCGGCGGTGTGGCGTCGAAGGTTTCACGCAGCGGCACGAACGCGGAGGGTGGCGCCGTGTTGTCCGACAGCACGAGGTTGTCGATCAACGGGCCGTATTCCCGTGGCAAGCCCGAAAGATCGATCGCCGAGGCCAGGACCAGCGCCGCCGCGGTTTCATTGATGGCGGGTGTGTAGGTGAAACGCCCCGCGGCGAAGCTGCCCCCGGCCGGAACGGTGAACCGGGTGGGGCCGCTGGCGCCAAGTGACACGGTGAACGCATAAGATGTACCGGCCAAAACGGGTATGCTGCCGGCGGCGCTGAACGCCAGGGTGTAAGTGGTTCCGGCGGTCAGACTGAAGCTCTGGTTAGAGCGTACAGCACCTGGCACCAGACCATTGAGGTCGAGACAATTATTGGCACCCGTCCCACTGGCTGGGCAGGTTTTGTAACCGGCGGGGGCGCCGTTCAGCAGGGTGCCGATGATATCAGTATTGCCGAGAACCGTGCTGAACACGGTGCCAGGCAGGCCCGCGGTATAGGCGCCGCCTGGCGGGGCATTGTCGAAATTCTCCATCAGAAGTGAGGCCGCCGTGCCGTTTCGCGCGCCGGTGAGACACAAAAAGGCGATGACCAGGGCTCGCGCACCGCGGGTGGCGCGTGCATGGAAGCGATTTTTTTCGTTGAGGGCCGTGCCATGACGGTCTCTGGCGTGCGCCTTCAATATCATCTCCTGTCAAGTCAACCCATGAGGCTCCACTCTTATCGTTGGAGCCACCTGAAGCTTTAATGAAGCCTTGTTAACACTTTTGTAAGATATCGCATACTCTAAAAAATAGGAAATATTTAAAATTAAGATTAAATTTTCTCGCGGCCAGTTGTGCTTAAGGTCTGAGAGATCAGGAACAAAAGCGAAATCCGGGGTGGGCGGCTGACAACGTCAACCAGTCGAAGGAAGAAAGGCCGGGGCGCTGCCCCGCGTCATGCCCTGGGCATGACGGTGGAGGTCCAGGAGGCAAAGCCTGTCATGCGAAGCATGCCAAAGGCATGATGCGAGTTTCAGGGCGGAGCCCTGACGGTCTTCTTCAGGCGGTCACCTTGTGGTCCTGGCCCAGTACGGTTGATCTTCCCCCGCCGAAAAGGAATGCTGCGCGGATGACAATTCTCACAGGTCACGCCCGAATCGCCGGGATCATTGGCTGGCCGGTCAGCCACTCGCGCTCCCCGCGCCTGCATGGCCATTGGCTGGAAAAACACGGCATCGACGGCGCCTACATTCCACTGCCCATCCCCCCCGAACATTTTCGCGAAGCCGTGCGTGGCCTGATGCACGCCGGATTCGCCGGCGCGAACGTCACCATCCCCCATAAAG
>JAYVCG010000350.1:0-3075 GCA_043750075.1 Acetobacteraceae bacterium
CGAACGCGAACGGACACCGCGTGTGAAACCGGCACCCACTCGGCGGATTGATCGGACTGGGCACGTCGCCGGTCAGGATGATGCGATTGCGCTTCGCCAGCGGATCAGGCACCGGCACCGCCGACAGCAGCGCCCGCGTGTACGGATGATGCGAGGCCGCGAACAACGTCCGCCGGTCACACATCTCGACGATCTTGCCGAGATACATCACCGCGACCCGATGCGTCAGATGCTCGACCGTCGCCAGATCATGGCTGATGAACAACAACGCCAGGCCCAGTTCATCCTGCAAATCCACCAGCAAATTGATGATCTGCGCCTTGACCGAGACATCGAGCGCGGAGACCGCCTCATCGCAAATGATTAGATCCGCCCCCGGCGCCAGCGCCCGCGCGATGCCGATCCGCTGGCGCTGCCCGCCGGAAAACTCATGCGGAAACCGCCAGATCGCATCGCGCGGCAGACGCACCTTGTCCATCAGGGACTCAACCCGCTCGGTCACGGCGGCGCGGCCTTTGGCGAGACCGAAATTGATGATCGGCTCGGCCAGGATGTCGCGCACTTTCATGCGCGGGTTCAAACTGCTGAACGGATCCTGAAACACCACCTGCATGCGCTGGCGCATCGGGCGGAGCTTTCTGGCGGGCATGTTGTCGATGCGCGCGCCGTCGAGCCAGACCTCACCCTCGGTGATCGGATAGAGACGCAGCAGCGCCTTGCCGACGGTGGACTTGCCGCAGCCGGACTCGCCCACGATGGACAGGGTCTCGCCCTTATGGATGTCGAAACTGACGCCATCGACGGCGAAGACATGCCCGGTGGTCAGGCCCAGAAGGCCGCCATGGATGGGGAAATGCTTCTTGAGGTTCTTCACCTCAAGCAAGGGCGCGTCGCTCATGCGGCCATCCGGCGTTCGGCGTGATGGCAGGCGACCAGATGGCCATCGGCCTTGAGTTCGATCGCGGGCGCGACTTTCCGGCACAGATCGGTGACGAGTTCACAGCGTCCCGCGAACGGACAGCCCACGATCCGCTGGCGCAAACTTGGCACCAGACCGGGAATTTCCGCCAGCCTCTCCCGCGCGCCGTGTTCGAGCGAGGAACCAAGCCTGGGCACCGCGCCAATCAGGCCGCGGGTGTAGGGATGCAGGGGACGGGCGAAAATCTCGTTCACCGCGGCTTCTTCCACCTTGCGGCCCGCGTACATGACGATCACCCGCTCGGCCATCTCGGCGACGACGCCCAGATCGTGAGTGATCAGCATGATCGCCGAACCGAGGCGCTTGTTCAGATCGCGCATCAGATCGAGGATCTGCGCCTGGATGGTCACGTCGAGCGCGGTCGTCGGCTCATCGGCGATCAGCACCTTGGGATTGCAGGCCAGGGCCATGGCGATCATGACGCGCTGGCGCATGCCGCCCGAGAGTTGATGCGGGTATTCCTTCACCCGGCGGTCGGGGGCGGGAATGCCCACCAGGGTCAGCATCTCGACGGCTTTCTTTTCCGCCTCGGCGCTGTTCATGCCCTGATGCAACTGTACCGTCTCGCCGATTTGCTTGCCGACGGTCAGCACCGGGTTGAGGCTGGTCATCGGCTCCTGGAAGATCATCGAGACGGCGTTGCCGCGGATCTGGCGCATCTCCGGCTCGGACAGCGACAGCAGATCGCGGCCGTCGAAGGTGACGCGGCCGGCGATCTTGCCGGGCGGTTCGGCGATCAGGCGCAGGATGGACATCGCGGTGACCGACTTGCCGCAGCCGGACTCGCCGACGATGGCCACGGTTTCCCCGGCGTTGACGTGGAACGAAATCCCCTCCACCGCGCGGACGACGCCGCCCGGTGTGGCGAAATGGGTTTGCAGGTTCTCGACTTCGAGCAATGCCATGAGGATCAGAGCCGTTTCGCGAGGCGGGGGTCGAGCGCGTCGCGCAGACCGTCACCGAGCATGTTCACCGCCAGCACGGTGATGGACAGGAAGATCGCCGGAAAGAACACGATATAGGGCTTGACCTGCCACAGCGCGCGGCCCTCGGCCATGATGTTGCCCCAGCTTGGGATGATCGGCGGCGTGCCGGCGCCAAGGAAGGACAGCGTGGCCTCGGCGATCATGGCGGAGGCGCAGATGAAGGTCGCCTGCACCATCAGCGGCGCCAGGGTGTTGGGCAGGATGTGCTTCCAGATGATGACCGGGATACGGGTGCCCGAGGCGATGGCGGCTTCCACATAGGGCTGTTCGCGCAACGACAGCACGACGCCGCGCACCAGGCGGCAGACGCGGGGGAATTCGGCGATGGTGATGGCGATGATGACGTTCTTCATCGAGGCGCGGGTCAGGGCCATCAGCGCGATGGCGAGCAGGATGGCCGGGATCGACATCAGCCCGTCCATGACGCGCATGACGATGGTGTCGATCCAGCGGGTGAACCCGGCGATCAGCCCGATCGTGGTGCCGATGACGGCGGCGAAGAAGGCGACCGAGAATCCGACGGTCAGCGACACCCGCGCCCCGTACAGCACACGGGAATAGACATCGCGGCCAAGCATGTCGGTGCCGAACCAATTGGCCTCGGAAGGCGGCCGGGTGCGCCGCGCCGGGGCGAGGGACGTCGGATCCTTGGTGAACAGCAAGGGGGCGAAGATGGCGATCAGCACCATCAGCGCGACCACGGACCCGCCGATCACGATGGTCGGATGGCCGTAAACGAAGGCCATGACCTTGCCGCGCTTTTTCGGCTCCGGCAGCACGTCGGGAAGTTCGGTGGCGGCGGTGTAACCGCCGGTCTCGATCGTGCGCAGGGGGAGGGTTGAGGCGCTCAATACCGGATCCTCGGGTCAAACACGGTGTAGAGAAGGTCCACGGCGAGGTTCACCAGGACATAGATGAAGCTGAACAGCAGCACGACGCCCTGGATGACCGGGTAATCGCGGCGCAGGATGGCGTCCACGGTCAGGCGTCCCAGGCCGGGAATGGCGAACACGCTTTCCGTGACCACGGCGCCGCCGATCAGGGCGGCGAAGCCGATGCCAATGATGGTGACGATCGGCACGGCGGCGTTCTTCAGGGCGTGGACGAACA
>JAYVCG010000351.1:0-3466 GCA_043750075.1 Acetobacteraceae bacterium
TCCTGGCGCGTCGTCATGCCCGCCTTCATGGTGGGCGAACTGCGCCGCGCGTTCGAGATGGGGTTCCTGCTGTTCCTGCCGTTCCTGATCATCGACATGGTGGTGGCCAGCGTGCTGATGAGCCTTGGCATGATGATGCTGCCGCCGAACGTCGTCTCATTGCCGTTCAAGCTGATCTTCTTCGCCATGGCCGATGGCTGGCGTCTCGTGGCGGGCGGTCTGGTCCGGACATTTGGATGACCGCCCGCCGGAATTTCACAATCCCTGCGCGCCCGCCACCGCGATCGCCTGGCCCGTGACCCAGGACGCCAGCGGCGAAGCCAGGAACAACGCGACATTGGCGACTTCCTCGGGATGGCCCATCCGTCCGAACGGGATCGAGGACAAAGTCGCGTTATAAAGCTTCGGGTTATCCGTCTTGCGCCGGTCCCACACGCCACCCGGAAACTCGATCGAACCCGGCGCGATACAGTTCACCCGGACCTTGTCCCGCGCGTACATCGCCGCCTGCGTGGTGGTGTAATGAATGACCGCGGCCTTGATCGCGCCATAAGGCGGCTGGCGTCCGGACGGGTGCAGCGCCGCGATCGAGGAAATGTTCAGCACGCTGCCTTGCGATTCCTTCAGCGCCGGCAACGCCTCCTGCGTCGCGTGAACGATCGACAGCATGTCGATCGCGAGGCTGCTGGTCCAGCCCTTGTCATCGTCCGTCGAACCGAACGCCGAGGCATTGTTGACCAGGAAATCCACCCCGCCCAACGCGGCGATGGCGGCGCGGACATACTCGCGCACGGCATCGCCCTTGGACAAATCGGCGCTGATCGCATGGGCCTTGTGACCATGTTTCGCGATTTCGGCGCGGGTTTCCTCCAGCGTCGCGGGATCGCGGGCGCAAATGGACACATCGCCGCCGCACGCGGCGAACCCGAGCGCGATGGACCTGCCGATGCCCCGGCTGCCGCCGCAAATGATGGCTTTCTTGCCCGTGAAGTCGATGTTCATGATGTTGTCTCCCTTACTGTTTCGCCAGCGTATCACGCATTGTCCCGGCACCACGCCGCCACCTGAGCGTGGGTCGCGAACCAGCAGCCGCCCTTGGCCTTCATGTGCCGGATCAACCGCTCCAGCACCGGCATGCGCGAACGATGGCCGGTGATGTGCGGGTGCATCGTCAGCAGGAACAGCCCCCTCTCCTCCCACGCGCCATCGAATTCGGCGGTGAAGATTTCCTCCACCGCTGACGGAGGCGTATAGGGCCGCAACGCCGAGAAGCGCACGAAATTGTAATAAACCGCGTCGTCCCTGATCCATTCCGGCGGCAGTTCGATGATGCCGGTCGGCTCATCCTGATCCAGCAATTCATAGGGATCGTCATCCGCCATCAGCGAACTGTCGTACAGCAGTTTCATCTCGCGGATGATGTCCAGCGTGTTGACGGAGAAATCCCAGCTCGCCGTCCGCATCCCCACCGGCTCGCGCCCGGAGATTTTCGCCAGCGTATCCCGCGCCCGCAACGTCAGTTCCCGCTCCGCCTCGCGCGGCAGGGACGTATTGGCCTCGTGAATCCACGAATGGATGCCGATCTCGTGGCCATCGTCGGCCAGGGCGCGCACTTCCTCGGGATGCAGCAAGGCCGAGACGGCGGGATAATAGAAGCTGGTGGGGATCGATTCGCGCTCCAGCAGCTTGCGAATCCGGGGAATCGCCTGGCGGGCGCCGTACTGGCCCTGGCTGATCCGCATCGGGCTTTCATCGCCGTCACGCAACGGGATCGTTTCATGATCCGAGTCGAAGCTCAGCGCCACCGCGCAGCGGGCGCCGTTGGGCCATGTCTTCGGCTTCATGCTCCGCCCCGCGCGGGCCCGCCCGACGATGCGCCGCCAGGTCGTCTCCGGCCACTGCCAGGGTTCGCCGTCGGGATGTTTGCCGCTCATGTGGGGTTTCCTTCATCGTTGGCCGCCGCCATCGTGCCAAGGAACCAACCCGAAGGGAACGCGCCCCATGACCGGAACCGACCCCGCCTTGTTCTCCGCCGAGGCCATGCTCGCCGCGTTTGCCCGCCAGCGCCTGACGCCCGTGGACGTGCTCCAGGCGGTGACGGAGCGGGTGGCGCGGCTCAACTCCGCGCTGAACGCCTTCGTGGTGATGAACCCGCACGCGCTCCGCGAGGCGGGCGAGAGCGCCATGCGCTGGCGCGCGGGACGGCCGATCGGGCCGCTCGATGGCGTGCCGGTGACGGTGAAGGATCTGATTGATGTCGCGGGGTTTCCCACCCGCCGGGGCAGCCGCACGACCTCCACCGATCCGGCGTCCGATGACGCGCCCATCGTCACTGGTCTCAGGGCAGCGGGCGCCATCGTCATCGGCAAGACCACGACCACCGAGTTCGGCTGGAAGTCGCCGGGCGACTGTCCCCTGAACGGCATCACCCGCAATCCGTGGAACAGCGCGTACACGACGGGCGGTTCGTCCTCGGGCGCGGGCGCGGCGGGTGCCGCGGGGTTCGGGCCGCTGCATGTCGGCACCGACGCGGGGGGCTCGGTGCGTATCCCGGCGGCATGGTGCGGACTGGTGGGCCTGAAACCGACTTATGGCCGTATTCCGCAATGGCCGGCGAGCACGTTCGCCTCGGTGTCCTGCGCCGGTCCGATGACGCGCACGGTGCGGGACGCGGCGCTGATGTTCTCCGCCATGGCGCGGCATGACGCGCGCGATCCGTTCTGCCTGCCAGCCGAGGACCGCGACTGGCGCGACGGCATTGAGGACGGGGTGGCGGGCCTGACCGTCGGTGTGCTCGCCCGCCCAGGGTTCGATGCGCCCGCGGATGGGGACGCGCGTGCCGCGGTGGAACGCGCCGCGCATCTGCTCGCGGAGGCGGGCGCGCTGGTGGAGGACGTGAACGCCGATCTTCCTGATACCAGCGTCGTGTTCTCCCGCGTCTGGGGCGCGGCGTTGTCCCGGCTCGTGGCCGCGACTCCCACGCAACTGGTGAATTTGCTCGACCCCGGCATTCGTGAGGTCGCCGCCGCTCTGGGCGGCATGACGGCGGTGGAATTCATGGACGCCGAGGCTCTGCGCGCCCAGGTGGGACATGTGATGGGACGGTTACATCAACGGTATGATTTGCTGCTGTGCCCGACTGTGCCCGCTGGTCCGCCGCTCGCCGACGCCCCCACCACCGACCCTGTCCGCGCCCTCAACACTTCCTGGGCGCCCTGGACCTTCACCTTCAACCTGAGCCGTCAGCCGGCGATCACGGTGCCGATGGGCGCGCGGGAGGACGGATTGCCGAACTCCGTGCAGATCGCCGCGGCACAGTTCCGCGACGATCTGGTGTTGCGGGCCGCGCGGGCGATTGAGCGGGCGGCACCGTTTCCGGTGGCGGAATTGGGATGACTCACGCCGGGCGGGCGAAGGATCGATACGCCGCCGCGAGACGGCCCGCGAACACGGGAATGGCGGCGGT
>JAYVCG010000352.1:0-2911 GCA_043750075.1 Acetobacteraceae bacterium
CCGGCGCTGTCTCATTTAACGGAACGCCAGCGTGACGTGTTCGGATTGCTGGCGGAAGGATGCGCCACGAAAACCATCGCCCGCCGCCTCGATCTCGCCGTCGGCACCGTCAAGGTTCATCTCGCCGGCATTTACCGCACATTGGGCGCGTCGAGCCGGCTGGAGGCGCTGGCCAAGGCGCATCAGGCGCGGTGAGAGGGGCCGCGGTGTTCCCGTGAACATCCGGGATTTCCCTTGAGGGAAGCAGCGTTCCTCCGTGAATCCGGTGCCGGTTGATACGCGCGAGAAAGATTTTCACCACGGAGAACCACGGAGACGCACGGAGACGCACGGAGCAGGACCATGCCAGTGCATCCCCTCGGATTCTCATCATATTCCTTCTCCGTGCGTCTCCGTGGTTCTCCGTGTTCTCCGTGGTGAGACTCTTCGCGATGTTTCCATCAGGAAAGCTTCGCGGCGGCTTCATGGAAACAGCGTGCGCGTGAAACTTTCCTCGCATGACCCCTTTCCATGAACATCCCGCTTCTCACCCCCGCACCGGCCATCTTGCCTTCATCTGTGTTTATCCGCGTTCATCATTCTTCAAAAAAATATGTCTTTCACCCGCGAGGACGGCAGGGAGGGAAGTCTCCTCCACATCCGCCCGGCGTTCGTTCAACGGAAGGCTTTTTCAAGGGGATGAACACGGACCTGGAGGGATGTAAGGCACAATGTCCGAAGGGGGGCTCAGAATGGCGGCCCGGATGTTCTTGCCGGACCGGAAAGGCACACCACTTGCGGAAGGTGCCAGGAGGCTCATGTTGGTGTCATGAAAAAGCACGATCTGTTTTCCCCCTTCGCCTTCCCCATGATGATGGCGCGTCTGACCGCTGCCTCGTGGGAGACTGTGTTGCATCGCACCACGATGATGGCGCAGGGCACCTGCTCCGCGGATGAGTATCAACGCATGGTGGCGGAGAAGACGGAGGCGATGCAGCTCTCGATGACCGCGCTCATGGCGGGGAAAAGCCAGACAGCGGTGATGGCGCCGTTTGTCAGCCGCGCGCGGGCCAACGCGAAAAGGCTGCGCCCGAAGCCGTGAGACGCGGATTGACGCACGGCGCGCGGAGACGGATCGGGTGTGCTTTTCCGTGTGATCCGTGTCAGGCCTTCCTTCTTCCCCTCCCAGACCAGAAGCCTCTGCTAACCCTCTCCCTCCCCAGCCGTCCGTCTTCCGTTTCCTGACCACCGGGCGAAGGGCACGCACAGCATGGCCGCGATGGTCAGCACCGCGATCATCGCCCAGGCTTCGTTGATGGCGAGGGTGAGGGAGGCTTTTTCGATGAGGGGGCGGAGCATCGCCTCTGCCTCGGCGGTGGGCGGACCGGGCGGGCGGGCCGCGAACGCTTCCAGCGACAGGCCAATGAACCGGGCGGTGGCGGTATCGCCCGCCTGTAACCGCTCCAGGATCGCGGCGGCATGGAGGGGCGCGCGGCCGTAGATCACCGTGTCGATCAGCGCGAGACCGATGGCGCCGCCCAGATTGCGCATCAGGTTGAACAGGGCGCTGGCATCGGGCACGCGGTCCAGGTTCAGATGACCGAGGGCCAGGCGGGTGGGTGGCAGCAGGCAGAACATGATCGCGATGCCGCGCAGGATTTGCGGCCAGAACATTCCCTCGTGATCGGTGAGCGGGGTCTGCAAGGCGCTCATGCCCAGTCCGATGGCGAACAGGGTGAAGCCGGCCGCCGTCAGCAGGCGGGGATCGGCGCGGGATTCCAGCGCCACGGCGGCCGGCGCGGTCAGCAACTGCGCCATGCCCGTCACCAGCATGATCGTGCCGATCTCCAGCGCGTCGTGATAGCGGACGAAGGCGAGGAACACCGGCATCAGATAGACGGAGCCGAACAGGCCGATCCCGAACACGAAACTCAGGATGCAGCCGATGGTGAAGCCGCGGTCGGCGAAGGCGCCGAGATCGACCAGCGGGTGCGTGGCGCGGCGCGCGCGCCGGACGAACACGATCGCGCCAAGCAGGCTGAAGGCCAGCAGCCCGATCACCGGCAAGGCGATCCAGCCGCGCTGGGGGGCTTCCTTGAGGCCGAGTTCCAGACTGGCCAGCGCCGCCGCCATCAGGATCAGCGACACGAGATCGAGCGTGCGGGCTTCCTCCGGGCGCACCGGCGCGGCTGGCAGGGCGCGCGCGGCGGTCAGGCCAGCGAGGATGCCGGGGATGACGTTGATGAGGAACAGCCAGGGCCAGGAGTATGTCTCGGTGATCCAGCCCCCGGCGATCGGGCCGACGGTGGGGGCCAGCACCGCCAGCACGCCGGCCAGCATGGTGGCGAGATCCTGGCGGCGGTGGGGAAACAGCAGGAACACCGCCGAGAACACCGCCGGTATCAGGGTGCCGCCCGCGAAGCCCTGTACCACCCGCCAGGCGACGAGGGTGGCGAAGCTGCCGCTCGCGGCGCAGCCAAGGGAGGCAAGGGTGAACAGGCTGATGGCGCTGACGAACAGCCAGCGCATGCTCAGCAGGCGGGTGAGGAAGCCGGTCAGCGGGATCGCGATCACTTCGGCGATGAGGTAGGCGGTTTGCACCCAGCTCATCTGCTCCGGCGTGACGCCAAGCGCGCCCTGGATGTCGGGCAGCGACGTGGCGACGATCTGCACGTCGAGGATGGCCATGAACATGCCCAGGCACATGGCGGCGAAACCGGTCCAGGTGCGGGCGCTTACCCCTGGCGTGGCTTCCGGGGCGGGGATCGCCCGTTCAGGGACTGGCGGCACCGCGCGATCCCATCAGCGAGGCGTTCTCCGCCCGGATGCGGATCATCAGCACGGCGAGGTTCAGCGCGGAGAAGACCAGCGCGTGCCAGGGCAATCCCAGACACAGCGGCAGGGCGGCGATCTCCGCGATCACCACCAGGTA
>JAYVCG010000353.1:0-4379 GCA_043750075.1 Acetobacteraceae bacterium
GGCCCAGCGACATCAATGGGAACATAAGCGTGGAAAATCCGCTCACCAGACGCCGCGCGCTGACGCAACAGCATCCCGGCCTTGGTCTCATCACTGGCGCCATATTCGACCAGCGTGGCGCCAGCGGGGAACGCAGCCGCCACCTTGGGGGCGACCGTTTCCAGCAGACGGAATTCGGTGCGGGTCAGATAATATTCCGGCAGCCGGGTGATTTCGTAAAATAACCGGCACCCTTCCTCATCGTAAAACAAACTTGGTTGTAACGTTTTGCGCGGCGCCAGCAATCCTTCGAGCGCCATGCGCGCCACGGCGGCATCGGACACGGGAGAAAACGCCGCCGTGTCCGGCGCGGTTTGAAAATCATGGGGCATTGCCGTGTCCTGTCAGGCGTCGCGCGCCAGCCGCAGTCCCGTGAACTGCCAGCGCTTGTCGGGATGAAAGAAATTGCGGTAGGTGACGCGGGTGTGACCCGGCGATGTCGCGAGCGAGCCACCACGCAACACCATCTGATTGATCATGAACTTGCCGTTATATTCCCCGACCGCGCCCGCGGCGGGCCGGTAGCCGGGATAGGGCCGGTAGGCACTGTCGGTCCATTGCCAGACATGACCCTCCCGTTCGCGCCGGTCCAGAAACGACGAAGCGGCTTCCCATTCGAATTCCGTGGGCAGACGCGCGCCGGCCCAACGGGCGAAGGCATCGGCCTCATACCAGCTTACATGGCGCACCGGCGCGTCCGGATCGAGCAAGGCCAGTCCGCCCGGACCCATTTGCCACCATGTCCCGTCACGCTGCCGCCACAGCGCCGGTGAGGACCAGCCCTGTGCCTGAACCGCCGCCCATCCTTCCGACATCCAGTGCAGGGGCTTCTGGTAGCCGCCCTCACGCATGAACGCCAGAAATTCTCCGTTGCGCACCAAATGGCTGGCGATGCGGAACGGCGGCAGCAGCGCCTCATGCGCGGGTGTTTCGTTATCGAAGCAAAACCCATCGCCCGCGTGCCCGATGCGGATCACACCGCCCGGCAAGGACAGGAACCGCGCCGGTTCCGGATCATACAAGGGTTCGCGCCAGTCCGGCATCAGCGCGGGCGCCAGGGGCGTGCGCGCGAACACGTCGAGCATGTCGGTTATCAGCAGTTCCTGATGCTGCTGCTCGTGGTGCAGTCCCAGTTCCACGAGCGGAACGATGCTTTCCGGCACACGGGGCAGGAAACGCAGCATCGCCTCATCGACATGCGCGCGGTAGGCGGCGATCCGCGCGGTTTCCGGTCTTGTCAGAAGTCCACGCATCGGACGCGGATGACGCGCGCCGACGGCTTCGTAATAGGAGTTGAACAAGAACCGGAAATCCTCGTCGAACACACGATAATTCTCGCGTGAGGGACGCAGGATGAATTCCTCGAAGAACCAGGTGATGTGCGCGCGATGCCATTTCACCGGGCTCGCGTCGGGCATGGACTGGACGCACTGATCCTCTGGCGTCAACGGCGCGGCCAGCGCCTCGGTATGGGCACGGATCGTCTCATAGCGGCGGACCAGACTCTCCATCAGCGCCTCATGTTCTTAATACCCACGGTCACGCGGCGGGGTGGTGAGGGGAACCGGCTTCACCACGCAGACAGGCAGAAGCACATTGTTCACCATTGGCATCAGGGCACCACCGCCGTCGCCTCGATCTCGACTTTCGCTTCCGGCAGCACCAGGGCGGTGACGCCCACCAGGGTCGAGGCGGGCCGGTGCCCGCCGAAATACCGTTGCCGTGCCGGATTGATCTTCGCGCGGTCATCGACATTGGTGAGATAAACGTTGACTTTCACCACATGCTCCGCTCCCGCGCCCGCCGCTTTCAGGCAGGCGTCGATGCTGGCCAAAGCGAGTTCCGCCTGTGCGCCAACATCCGCCGGGATGGAGCCATCCGCCGCCACGCCGATCGCGCCCGAGACCCAGATGGTGTTCCCCGCGCGGACCACATGACAATAATGGCTGACCGGTGCCAGTTGCCCGTCCACCAGCAGCCGTTGGATCGCGGTCATCGCAGCAATTCCTTCGCTTTCGCCCGTGCCAGCGCTGCCTGCTCGCGCGCCATTTCGGCGCACAGGCCAACATACGCCGTTGGATCGAGCAAAGCCTGAACCGCTTTTCTGTCCATGTGCGCCGTGACCCGTTCATCCGCCAGCAGCAGATCGGAGAAAGATTTTCCTTCCACGAACGCCGCCTGCGCCGCGTCATAGATCACATCGTGCGCGTGCTGGCGTCCGATCGCGCGGCCAAGATCGAGCATCAGGGCCTCGGCCATGATGAGACCCTGTCCCAGGTCGAGATTGGCGCGCATTCGTTCCGGTTCCAGACGCAGGCCGCGCGCCACCTCCGCCAGACGCGCCAGAATGTCACCCATGGCGACGCAGGCACGGCTCTCGGCGGTGTCCATCATCAGGCTGGTGGTGCGATCCGCCTCATGCTCCGTCATCATCGCTTCGAGGGCGAGCGGCACCATGGCGCGCACTTCCGCCGCGGCGGCGATGATATCCTGACAGAGCTTGGGATTACGCTTTTGCGGCATCGTGGAACTACCAACGGTGCCGGGAGGCACGGGTTCCTCGACCTCGCCGAATTCCGTTTTCATGAGTGTGTAGATCTCACGCGCGATCTTGCCGGCGGTGGCGGCGATCAGGCCCAGTACGCAGATGTTCTCCGCCAGATGGTCGCCGAGAGCGCGCGATGGCACCGCCATGCTGCCAAAGCCCAGGATGCGGCCGATGCCGGCCTGTACGGGTGGTCCCTGATGGCCGAGGGAGGCGAAAGTGCCCGCGCCGCCACCCAGCATGGAGACGAACAGACGGGGGGCGAGGTCGCGGAGGCGGTCGCAGTGACGGAGCAGTTCGTCGATCCAGACGGCGACCTTGTAGCCGAAGGTGGCGGGCACCGCGTGCTGGCCATGGGTGCGGCCTGGCAGGGGCATGTTGGCGCCACGCTCGGCCAGATCGGCCATCGCCGTGAGCACGCCGCCGATCTGGCGCAGGAAGATGCGGTGTGCCTGACGCAGGACCAGCAGGTCGCCGGTCTGGGTGATGTTCTGGGTCGTGGCGCCCCAGTGGACCCAGCCGCCGTGTGGTTCGCCCACGATGCGGCTGAGTTCCCAGACCAGCGGCACCAGCGTGTGGCCGGTCCGCGCGAGGCCTTCATCAATGCGGGCGCGGTCCATCAGGTCCAGTTTGGCCCCGAGCGCGATTGCCCCGGCCGCCGCCGCCGGGATGATGCCGAGTTCCGCCTGCGCATGGGCCAGGGCGGCCTCCACGTCGAGCCATGCCTGCCAGCGGTTTTCCAGGCGATACAGGGCGCGGATGCCAGGGTCGGAGACGCGGGTGGCGGTTGGCAGACTGTCGCTCATGGACGCATCCCCGTGTTGTCGCGAGCACGTTAATGGATCGATACGGAGGGAGCAAATGCTCCATCGGAAGTCAAGGTCAGGGCTCCGCCCCATCCGGCACGAGAGTCGCCCCCGCCCGCCTTCCATGCCATGCTCACCAGCCCTGAAACCACTGACACAAGGACACCCGGACCATGCAATTCGGCGCGGCGATCTTCTTCACCGATTATTCCATGGCGCCTGGCGCTCTCGGTCAGGCCCTGGAAAGCCGGGGGTTTGAATCCCTGTGGGCGGCGGAACATTCCCACATTCCCCTGTCGCGCAAATCGCCCTGGGGCGGCGGCGGCGATCTGCCCAAACAATATTACGACGTGATGGATCCGTTCGTGAGCCTGACCGCGGCGGCCTCGGCCACGAAGACCCTGAACATCGGCACCGGCGTCTGCCTCGTGAACCAGCGCGACCCGATCCAGACGGCGAAACTGGTGGCCTCGATCGATCAGGTCTCGAACGGCCGGTTTCTGTTCGGCATCGGCAACGGCTGGAACCAGGACGAGATGGAAAACCACGGCACCGTCTTCGCCAGCCGCCACAAACTGGTGCGCGAGCGGGTCGAGGCGATGAAGGAAATCTGGACCAGATCGAAAGCCGAATACCACGGGGAATTCGTCAACTTCGACCCCATGATGACCTGGCCGAAGCCGGTTCAGAAACCACACCCGCCGGTGATCGTCGGCGGCGCCTACCCTTACGCCGCGCGCCGCGCATCCGTTATGGCGATGGCTGGATCCCGCTGGCGGGCCGCGCGACGCAGTACGGCGATGTCTTCGATTACGTGCCGAAATTCCGCGAAATGCTGACGGAGGCGGGCCGCGACGCCGCGAGCTTCCCGATCTCGCTGTTCGGCTCGGCGAAGGACATCGACACGCTGAAACGCTATCGCGATCTGGGGATCGTCCGGATTGTCGTCAGCCTGCCGGCGGCGAAGGACGATGTCATTCTGCCGATCC
>JAYVCG010000354.1:0-2679 GCA_043750075.1 Acetobacteraceae bacterium
TCCGGATTGGCCTCGAACACCTCACGCGCGATGTTCGCCGCCGACATCGAAGCGGGCCATCCGGAATAAAACGCCAGATGCGTGATCATCTCCGACAACTCATCCTTCGTCAGTCCATTGTCCAGCGCCCGCTGCAAATGACCCTTCAACTGCTCCGGCCGGTACGTCGCGACCAGCGTGGCGCAGACGATCAAACTACGATCGCGCTTGGACAGATTGGGACGCTCCCACACATCACCGAACAACACTTTTTCCGTGAGCTCGATCATCTTGGGCACGGTATTACGCACCGCGTCACGCGACGCGGACGATGGAGCCTGAGCCATGGTTTCCTCCCTTGGATGCGAACGGCATCCGGTTGATACAGGACTCCGGCATTGCACACCAACCGGCTTTGGCTGTCCAATCCCGGCCTCGATACAAGGAGTTCCCCACAATGACGGATGAACGCAAAGTGGCGCTGGTCACGGGCAGCGCGCTGAACATCGGCCGCGCCATCGCGCTGGCCCTGGCCGCGGACGGGTTCCGGATCATGACGACCGCGCGACAATCGGAAACCGACGCGCGCGAAACCGCCCGTCTGGCGCGCGAGGCCGGTTCCGACGCCGACACCCACCTCGCCGACATCTCCGACCACGCGCAGGCGAGGGGGCTGGTCGAGGCGACGGTGAAACGATTCGGGCGGCTGGATGTGCTGGTCAACAATGCCTCGATCCGGCGTCAGACCAAATTCGCCGAGATGACGCCGGAGGAATGGCGCGAGATCATGGGCACCACCATCGACGGCGCGTTTTATTGCGCGCATGCCGCCGCCCCCCACATCATCGCCGCCGGCGGTGGAACGATCATCAATCTTGGAGGGATTTCCTCGCATGTCGGCGCGATGGGGCGGGTCCACGCGATCACCGCGAAGGCGGGCATGGTGGGGCTGACGCGCGCGTTGTCGAGGGAACTGGCCGCGCATGGCATTACCGTGAACACCGTTGTCCCAGGCTCGATCGAAACGGTGCGCGGCTTCGCGGCGGGCGGCAACAGCGGGCGTGCCGCGTTGCCGGACAGCCCGTTGGGACGGCGCGGCAAACCCGAGGAAATCGCCGCGATGGTGCGGTTTCTGTGCTCGGACGAGGCGCGCTACATCACCGGCCAGTCGATCCACGTCAACGGCGGCGCGTTCGTGACATAATCAGAACGGGCGTGACCTGATCAGAACGGACGCGCGATGACCATGATGACGATGACCATCAACAGCACCGTCGGCACCTCGTTGGCGATGCGGTAGAAACGGTGGGATTTCGTGTTGCGGTCTTCCATGAATTCACGGCGCCATTTCGAGGCGGCGCCGTGGAAGCCTGACATCAGCAGCACGGCGGCCAGCTTCATGTGCCACCACGGCGCCGACCAGTCGATCACGCCGGGCGTCAGCACCAGCAGCACGCCAAAAACCCAGGTGGCGATCATGGCGGGATTGATGATCTGTTTCAGCAGACGCCATTCCATGACCTTGAAACGCTCGCTGTCCGGGGAGCCTGGTCTGGTATCGCAATGATAGACGTACAGCCGCGGCAGATAGAACAGCCCCGCCATCCAGGCGACCATGGCGATGACGTGGAACGATTTCGTCCAGGGATACAGGGTGGTCAGCATGGGTGCGCCATTCCCATCGTCTCGCGGGGGGGGAGAGCCATTTTCTTGAAGAAGATGAACGCGGATGAAACAGATAAGGGCGGATATCCGCGTTCACGGGCCGGGGTGGGGCTGGGTGTCTTCAGTTGCAGGACTTCGCGTGTGAGCGCGGGAAAGCGAAAAGAAAATATCACCACAAAGACACAAAGACACAAAGGGGAACGTTGGTGAAAACCCAGTGTCCCCTTTGTGTCTTTGTGTCTTTGTGGTGTCATTGCCTGACTCTCCCGCGGCACGGCGCGGATCACCGTGACGCCTCCCGCAGCAACCCCGGCAGATCGTGCATGGACCGGAACGGCACCGCCCCCGCCGCGCGTAACGCGGCGCCATCGCCATGCGGCACGAGGCCCAGACAATCCATTCCGGCGTCACGGGCCGCCACGGCGCCATGCACGCTGTCCTCGATCACAAGGCAATGCGAGGGAGGCATGCCCTCCGCCGCCGCCGTGGCCAGGAACAAATCCGGCGCCGGTTTGCCCATGCCGCCACGCGCGATCACATCGACGGAACTATGCACACGCCCGGAAATCAGATCGTTCCAGCCGTTGCGGCCAAATTTCGCGTCCATTTCGAGATGCGAGGAATTGGAGGCGATCCGCCACGGCAAGCCCAGTGCGGTGGTGGCCTCCAGGGCCTCGCGCCCGCCTGGCATGGGTTCGGCCTCGCGGGCCATCGCTTCCGTTACCTGTATCACCACCCGGTCCACCCAGCCGACACCCAGGGAACGGCCGAGATGCGCCTCGATAATGGGCAGCATGGCGTGAAAACTCATGCCGATGAAACGATGCTCGCATTCCCTGGCGCTCATCTTCCAGCCATCCGCGGTCAGCACCGCGGCCACGACACGGTTGCACAGCGCCTCGCTGTCGATCAGCACGCCGTCACAGTCAAAAATCACCAGCGCGAGCGGGTGCCGCCGCGCCCGCAGGAACGCGGCGGCTTCGTCACTCATCCGATGGGTTCCACGTCCAGACGCAGCACGATGCCCTCCAGGCC